>JAJPZJ010000038.1 GCA_021204405.1 Tannerellaceae bacterium
AACATTCATATGATGTTCAATAAATCAACGGACATTATGCGGATAATCATTAAAAAAATTATGTTTTGTTTGTTATTTCCATGTTACTGCTGCCCGGCAAATCGCTTTGCCTTCGTTACAGATAGCCATATCATATTTACCGGAAATGGCTTCCTGCATATGCAGGGATAATTCCATTCCGTAGCGTCCTTCCGACTGGTAAGCGATCTCAAAACGACTGATCTGCTTTTCCCGGTACAAAGAGATATCGAACATATTCAACAGATGCTCCATATATTTTATACTATTCAGGTGGCCGTTTATATCCAGGTCGCTATAACGTACCCGGAAAAGTTCGCCTTCGGTATTATTTTCCACAGGTTTGATCTTTCCCAGTTTTTCGATCGGACAAGCACGTTCCAGCAGATATTCACTGAGCCGTTCTACATCCAATAAAGTAGGCCTGCGGGTATTCATATCGATTGCAGCCCAGATAGAGCGGGCAAATCCTAATGTTTTCCCTTCTTCATTACAGAGCTCGAAACAACGTCCGGTAAACAGTTTGCCTACTTCATCAATCCAGGTGTATAAAATTACCTGCCCGGAAGAACGCGGATAGCTGGTCATTTCAATTGCCAGCCGGGAGAGTACCCAGGCTGTCTGCTTTTCTGTCATATCGGAATACCCAAAACCGCGTGCTCCGGCATGTGAAGAAGCTGCATGCAGCAAATAATTACCGATCGTGGGAATAGGTAATTTTCCCTGAAAGTCGAGCAGGTACGATTCCGTAGCGAAATGAAATTTTCCGAGCTTATCCATTCTGAATATTATTTCCCTTTTCCAGTTTACTTTCCATAGCCGCCAGCATATCACTTAATCGTTCAACTTTGCTTTTTGTAATAGCAATCCGTCCGGAACGGATAAACTGCAATACACTGATCGACTTCCTCAGCTCATCAAATAAAGCCTGAGTCTCTTCATAGTGACCGCTCTTTTCCAACACTACACAATCTTCATTGATCTCCAGTACACGGGCATTATATTTACGGATCAAAGCTTCCACCGTACTGGTTTTAATGAATAGGTCTGTACTTAGTTTGTAAAGAGCGATCTCCTGCCAGATTAATTCTTCATCCGTATTGTATGAAGCATTCAGGATATCCACCCTTTTATCAATCTGTTTTACAACCTTATCGATCGTATCTTCTTCAGCAAAAGTAGTGATCGTAAACTTATGAACACCTTTAATTGCTGATGGTGAAACAGATAATGTTTCAATATTCAGCTGACGGCGCGTAAAGATAATGGTTATCTGATTAAGAAGCCCAACGGTATTCTCAGAAAATACGATTACGGTATATAATTTCTTTGTTGACATAGTTATTCCTCCTTACTGGTTATCACCAAAAATAATGTTAGTAATTGAGCTACCGGCCGGTACCATCGGATAAACCATTCCTTTTTCCTCTACATCGGCAACCAACAGATAAGGACCATCGTGTTCAAGCATTTCTTTAATAGCTCCATCCAGTTCGGCACGTTCTTTTACTTTCCGGCTGGTAATGCCATATGCTTTGGCAATCAGGGCAAAATCAGGGTTATCCATAATAGTAGCCGAATATCTTTCGCAGAAGAATAATTCCTGCCATTGGCGAACCATACCGAGGAAGTTATTATTCAACAGGATGATCTTTACATTTAGTTGTTCCTGCATAATCGTTCCCAATTCCTGGATCGTCATCTGTAAACCACCATCCCCACAGAACAGGCAAACAGTACGTTCGGGTGCACCCAATTTAGCACCCATAGCAGCCGGCAAACCAAATCCCATTGTACCCAGGCCTCCGGAAGTAACCACACTGCGTGTATTTTTATATTTAAAATAGCGTACTCCCATCATCTGATTCTGGCCTACATCGGTAACTAATACAGCATCATTGCCGGTAGCTTCTGATACTTTACGGATAACTTCACCCATTTTCAGGTAGCCTTCCTGCGGATTCAGCTCTTTTTCAATCACCCGGTCCTGTTCCTCTTTTGCATCCGGATCAAAGGAAGCGATCCATTCGGTATGTTTGGCCGGCTGTAGTTTTGCTGTAACCGCAGCTAATGTTTGTTTAGCATCGCCCAGTACAGGAACCGTTACCGCCACATTTTTCCCGATCTCCGAATTGTCAATATCAAAGTGGATCACTTTTGCCTGTTTAGCAAAAGTCGTTAAATCGCCTGTTACCCGGTTGTCAAAACGCATACCGATAGCGATCAGCACATCACATTCGTTTGTTTTACGGTTAGGGCCTACATTTCCGTGCATACCTAACATCCCCTTATTTAACGGATAATCGGTAGGCAGCGCTGAAAGTCCTAACACCGTAGAGGCGGCAGGTATATCCGCTTTCTCAAGGAAAGCCATTAATTCTTTTTCAGCATGGCTCAGTACGACTCCCTGCCCTACCAATACAAATGGTTTTTTTGCCTTGTTGATCAAGTCGGCAGCAGCCTCTACACAGGCTTCATTTATATCGGGAATAGGTTGGTAACTACGTACGAAATCGACTTTTTCATATTTGTACTCCACCAGTCCTACCTGTGCATCTTTTGCAAAGTCGATCACAACCGGACCCGGACGGCCTGTAGAGGCAATATAGAAAGCTCTCGAAATAGCCCATGCAACCTCTTCCGGCCTACGTACCTGAAAAGCCCATTTGGTGATCGGTTGTGTGATACCGATCACATCAATTTCCTGAAAAGCATCTGTTCCCAATAATGGAGAAGGAACCTGGCCGGTAATAACCACCATCGGAGTACTATCCATCATGGCATCGGCAATACCCGTAATTGTATTGGTAGCTCCCGGCCCTGAGGTCACGACAGCCACACCTACTTTGCCGGATACACGGGCATATCCCTGTGCAGCATGGGTAGCTCCCTGCTCGTGACGTACAAGTATGTGTCTTAATTGATCCTGGTAATCATACAGGCAATCGTATATGGGAATGGCCTGTCCTCCGGGATAACCGAAAATTGTATCAACTCCTTCGGCTATCAGAGTCTTTAACAATGCTTCCGACCCGGTAATTTTTTGTTTCTCCATATGGGTTTATTTGACAGTTTATAGTTTTCTGTTAATATTATATGTATCAGATTAGTCTTCTATAATACGTACGCCTCCTTTATCGGCCGACGATACCATGCTGGCATAGGCTTTTAACGATTTAGAGACCACACGTTCACGGGAAGGAGGAGTAAAGGCTTTATTGCCACGAGCCTCTTCTGCGATCCGGCGGTTAGCCAGTTCTTCATCACTTACTTTCACGTTCATAGTTCTTTCAGGAATATTGATCTCAATAATATCACCATCTTTTACCAGGCCGATCGCACCACCTGCTGCTGCCTCGGGCGAAATATGCCCGATAGAAAGCCCTGAAGTACCGCCACTGAAACGTCCGTCGGTAATCAGTGCACACTCTTTACCCAAGTGTTTACTCTTAATATAAGAGGTAGGGTAAAGCATTTCCTGCATACCCGGTCCGCCTTTAGGGCCTTCGTAGATAATTACTACCACATCTCCTGAGACAACCTTTCCCTGTAAAATTCCTTCACAGGCAGCTTCCTGCGAATCAAATACTTTGGCTGGTCCTGAAAAGCGGAAAATACTTTCATCTACACCGGCTGTTTTCACCACACATCCATTCATGGCTATATTACCATATAATACAGCCAACCCACCATCTTTTACATAGGCATGTTCGATATCACGGATACAACTATCGACCCTATCGGTGTCCAGCTCTTTATAATAACTTTCCTGCGAACCTAAAACCAGGTTAAAACGGCCGGCCGGAGCACTCTTATAAATAGAAAGAGCCTCTTCTGTTACATTTGGCGAGGTAATACTGTAACGATCAATCGCCTCCCCCAGCGTAAGGCCATCCACCCGTTTTACCGACGGATCCACAAGGCCTTCTTTAACCAACTGGTTCATAATTTCTATAATACCTCCTGCCCGGTTTACATCTTCAATATGGTAAGAACAGCTAGGTGCTACTTTACAGATCACCGGAGTTTTGCGGGAAAGTTCATCAATATCTTGCATGGTAAAATCTACCTCTGCTTCATGGGCAACAGCCAATAGGTGCAATACAGTATTAGAAGAGCCTCCCATAGCAATATCCAGCGACATAGCATTCAAAAATGCCTGGCGGGTAGCAATACTGCGGGGAAGAACAGATTCATCACCATCACGATAATATTTATAGGCATTTTCAACAATCAGGGCTGCTGCCTTTTCAAACAGGCGGGTACGGTTGGCATGGGTAGCCAGGATCGTTCCGTTGCCGGTCAGTCCCAGACCGATTGCTTCATTCAAACAGTTCATGGAATTAGCAGTAAACATACCTGAGCAGCAACCGCAGGTTGGACAAGCCGTATTTTCCAGTTTTTCTACTTCCGCATCACTTACACTCTCGTCGGCTGCATCGATCATAACATCGATTAGGTCTAATGCACGCCCCTCCGAATTACCGGCCTCCATAGGTCCGCCCGATACAAATACAGTAGGGATATTCAGACGCATACTTGCCATCAGCATACCCGGCGTGATCTTATCGCAGTTGCTGATACAGATCATAGCATCTGCCTTATGTGCATTCACCATATACTCTACACTATCGGCAATGATATCGCGCGAAGGCAGTGAATACAGCATACCGTCATGTCCCATAGCAATACCATCGTCGATAGCAATGGTGTTAAACTCAGCAGCAAAGCAACCCAGTTTCTCAATTTGAGCTTTCACCTGCTGTCCGATCTCATGCAGATGGACATGCCCGGGGACAAATTGTGTAAATGAGTTTACAATCGCAATAATCGGTTTACCAAATTGTTCTTGTTTCATACCATTGGCACGCCACAGCGAACGTGCCCCGGCCATCCGGCGGCCTTGTGTGCTAAAGGAACTTCTTAACGGATTTTTCATATCTGTTTTCTTTATAATCAATCATTGGTATACAATAAAAAAGCCCTTCTCCAGGAGAAGGGCCTAAGAAATATCTTACAATGACACCACAACTTCTTACACACCTTTCTCCTTACCTACTAATGACTAGAAGAACCACCACGAGAATATTGTTATGTAAAATGCTATTTATCATATCTGTTTATACAACTATTTGAATTGTTAGACGGTGCAAATGTAAAATAATAATTTATACGCACAAAGGATTTAAAAGAATTTTCTTCCTTTTTCTTTCAATTTTCAATAAGAATATATGGCTGGACTTGCATTTTAATAGCTCAGCAAACATCTAATCATCGACAATGGTTGAGATAAAACCGGAACTATCAGGCAATCTATCTATAATTGCCTGATAGTTCCGGTTTTATCCTTATCAGCTATCCATTATTGCAGTACAAAACTGCTCATTATCGTTGTTTGCGAACTTCCTCCGACATATACATTAAAATCACCCGGTTCATACACATACTCCAGGGATGGATTATAGAAACGAAGGTCGTTTACAGTTAAAGTAAAATCAATTATCTGACTTTCTCCTGCTTTCAGGAAGATCTTTTTATATCCTTTCAACTCTTTTACCGGACGGGTTATACTGCCCACAATGTCGCGGGTATACAACTGCACGATTTCTTCGCCATCATATTTACCCGTATTAGTGATTTTTATTAAGACTTTTAAGGGAGACTGAGCGGTTAATATTTCCGAAGAGAGCGTTAGTTAGCCATATTCGAACGTCATATAGCTTAATCCATAGCCAAACGAATAAAGTGGTTCATTAGATACATCCCAATACCTGGAGCCATAATTAGTTGTAGGATCAAATGGGCGTCCGGTATTTTTATGATTATAGAATAAAGGGATTTGCCCGACTACCTGAGGAAAGGTTACAGTCAATTTACCTGAGGGATTGTATTTTCCGGTTAGCACATCGGCTACCGCTGCACCTCCCATCGTACCGGGAAACCATACATCCAAGATAGCATCCATATGTTCCTGCTCCCATTGGATCGTTATGGGCCGGCCTGCCATCAGGATCATAACAATGGGTTTACCGGCTTTCTTTAACTCTTTCAGAAGTTGCAGCTGTACACCCGGTAAACTGATATTGGCCCGGCTGTTATTTTCACTGGTCATATTATGGCACTCTCCTACTCCCACTACAATGATATCCGCTTCGGAAGCCATATAAGCAGCCTCGGCAAATCCGGAAATATCTCCACTTTCAATATCACAACCTTTTGCATACAAAAGATTTTGTTCACCTACTGCTTCAGCCAAACCTTCATATATACTGACAGGTACCGTTGTCCGGTCGCCCATAGCCGACTACGAGCCTATGATTTCCCGTTTATCTTTAATCATCGGGCCAATAAGAGCCAGTTTTTACCATGGGCAAGCGGCAATAACTGATATTCATTTTTTAATAATACAAAAGATTTGCGGGCCATATCGTGGGCAGCTTCTTTATGTTCGGCTGTAAGGACATCTGTTTGTCCCCTTACCGGGTCACAATACAAATAAGGATCCTCAAACAAGCCCAGTTCATATTTTTTTATCAATATTTTTCGTGCCGCTTCCGTTACCTCTTCTTCTTTTATTTTCCCCTCCATAATGAGGTCTTTCATATACTTCATAAAAACACCGCCCTGCATATCCATATCTACACCTGCATTAAATGCTATTTCCGCTGAGTGTTTTTCGTCGCGGGCATACCCATGCGGGATCATTTCATTAATAGAGGAATAATCTGTAACTACAAATCCATCATATTTCCATTTATCACGAAGAATATCCTTCAGCAAATATTTATTACCCGTTGCCGGTATTCCGTTCAAATCGTTGAATGCTGTCATTAGGGTTGCCGAACCTGCATCCAGTGCAGCTTTAAATGGAGGAAGATAGGTATTCCAGAGTTCATTATCCGAGATATCTGCCGTGTTATAATCGCGCCCGGCCATACTTGCACCATAGGCGGCATAATGTTTTACACAGGCCATTACTGTAGACCGGTCTTTGCTATCAGTTCCCTGAAAACCACGCACCCGGGCAGCAGCAATCAGAGAGCCCAGATAAACATCTTCGCCCGCACCTTCTACAATACGTCCCCAGCGTGCATCACGTGCAATATCAACCATCGGGGCAAATATCCAGTTAATACCTTCTGCCGTGGCCTCTTTGGCTGCTATCCGGGCTGCATTTTCTATCGCTTCCAAATCCCAGCTACAGGATTCGGCCAGGGGCATCGGAAAGATTGTTTTATATCCGTGAACCACATCATATCCGAAGAGTAAGGGGATACCCAAACGTGTTTCTTCCACAGCTATTTCTTGCAGGCTGCGTACATGGTTCACTCCTACTCCATTGAATACTCCGCCAACCATTCCGTTCCGGATATATTCTTTATATTCTGGATCAACCGTAGGCCCTGTGATCACATCGTAACCACTGGTAAAAAGAACTGTCTGTCCTATTTTCTCCTCTATGGTCATTTTATTAAGTAATGCATCCACACACTGATGCATCTGCTTATGATCAACAGGTTGGCCATAACTCATAAAAGACACCGTAAAGACAAATATAAGCAATACTATTTTTCGCATATATTACTTTATGATTTCGATACTGTTTTCTTTCTTATTTAAAGTCACTTTTCCATCTTCAGGCAATATGATCTCACTGCCATTTACTTTAAGTGACTGCACACCACCCGGAAGCAGGAAGTCAACTGTCCACTGATCCTGTGAAAAGGTTATTTTATAAAGTTGTTTTTTGCCTTTCCTTTTAAAATCAATACTTAGTTTGCTATCTCCTATCAGCAGGTTATCCAGTTGGGCAAAATTCCATTCGGAAGGCATATCCGGTTTAACCGTAATCTGTTTGCGGAAAGCGTACGGCTTTACACCAAAAATATACCGGATTAACGGAATGTTAAAGCCCTGTACATTCCATGCCTGAACAAACATACCATAATCAGGATTTACTTCATAGGTGGTTCCGGGGGTAGCAAAACTAAAGTTATTTAATATCTGATGAATATATTTCAGTCCACTATCCGCCCCATTATATTTGGTTTCGGCAATAGCCAACCCGGCAGTGGCGATCGTCATAATGGCTTCATTATAGTTGAACTCACTTTCCAACCGGTGTGCTACCGAGCCTTCTTCCAGGGTAATATCATCCGGGCGGGCAATACCCACAATGTACAATCCATATTTATTGGTAAAATACCCCATGTTACTTAATACAGCTTTTGCCTCTCTTCCGAAGCAATCTCCTCATGCAGCGGTAAAAGTGTGGATGGATTATAAAAAACAACATACCCGTTCTCTTTATATTGTCCGGTTTTTATTTGCTGTTTTAAGGTTGTTAGTTTTTGTTTTGCCCATTGGTTACGATGGTCAAATACTCTCTTTTCGAGTACCATGTCAATTAACTGCAAGGCTTTTGCTTTATCCGAAAGAAAGTCGGCATAGCGGTTTTCCGGTTCGATCCACCAGTTTTCATTGATCCTTTCTTTCAGGGTCTCTGCTTTTCCTGTAAAATCTCTTGCCACTTCGGGTTCATTAAAGAGAGTAGCCATTTCAGCCATCGCTTTAAAGTAGGCTTGTATCCAGACTGCTACGTCTAACATTTCATCGTCCAACCCTTCAATCTCCGTACCACCATACCCTTCAATAAACAGGTTATTATTTCTGTCATGTTTCCTTAAAAACTCCCATGCCTGCTTTCCATGTTCATAATATGTTTTCAAAAACTCTTTATCCCCTGTCCAATGAAAGATATCACGGGCTGTAATTACAAACTCCTGCGTTTCTTCCATCCGGCCTTTATCATATACCACTCCATTGGTAGACACCTCATGTATAATTTGTCCGGAATTATTATTTACTTCATTGGATATCCGGAGTAACATCTCCCAGGAGTCTTTGAATATTTGTGGATCAACCGTACCTAATAAACCTTTAAAAGCAGCAGCCTGGTCGTTACTAAAGAACCACGGATAATCAGGCAAACCGGCATTTATTCCTCTTCCCACACCGGGAACCTCCCGAATAAGCCAATCGGTATTATATTTACCCCAGCGGTATGCTTTCATTAATAAGGTATCCGGAATGGTGATCGCTGCCGTCTGGTCTATTTGTTCATACCGTTGCTTCTTATTATTAAATAAAGCCTGGATATCTTTTTTAACCTCAGCTAAGTTAGTGGTGACCTCTTGTACCTGTTTTGCCGAACCGCCCATGTAGAAGTGGACAGACCGTTTTTCTCCCGGTTTTAATGTAACAGGTTGAGTCTTCAGCTGTAAGGTTATTCCTTTTCCCTGCTGCTCACTCTTACCGGTAGAAACAAGAAAAAGGGTATCTGCATCTGAGGTTATACCGGTAAACCACTCATTGAGTTCGTCTTTCACCAGAAACAGGTTTGAATGGGTGCTTTCCATTAAACGATCTTCCCCATCTATCATACCCGCTTTTTCTCCGAGCCATACCGGACTCAAATCGGTATCCAACTCAAAAACGATCTCAACCCGGCGCTGAGATTTGGAATCATTTGTTAATTGATATTCGACTACCAATACAGGGATATGGTCGGGCACAAAGTCGGTACGAACAACTTTTAAACCCTGTTCCGTCTTATTATAATGGAATTGATTGGTAAACGAATAAGCAATATACTGATTGCTTTTACCCAATGGCTGCGTAAAGTTAGAGGCCAGGTCGTTTATACTTAGCCGATAACCATCAAGCAACTTGATGGGATGTTGCCATACACCGCCCATTTCACCGGGTACGTGAAAGCCTATTTCGGGAAATCCTCCGCCTTGATTGCCGATGGAATAAAGTCTATCGCCGGCTGTAGCATATAGGTATTCGGTATTCTCCTTTTTTCCTACAATAGATTCTATATCCTCCAATCCCTGCTGAAAAGAAAAAGATTCTTTTGTCGGAACATCACAAGCATATAAGAATAGACAGAGTAAACCTATAATTGTTTTTCTGAATTTATCATTTATAGTAGATTTTATTAAGCTATAATTAAAAGTATCCTCCGGTATCCGGACAGCAATACCGGAGGATACTTTATAGATCGGATGAGATTTAATATCCCGGGTTTTGTTCCATATAGGGATTTGCTTTCAGATGAACAGCCATATAGGGATTTGCTTTCAGATGAACAGCAGGAATAGGAAATATTTTGTATTTCGGATCGCTACTACCTACGAAGTCTCTCGGATCATTAAATTGTTAAAGCGGATAAGATCATTCCTTCTCCAACCTTCCCAGGCAAATTCACGGCCACGCTCAGCCAGTAAATCAGCTTCCGTTAAACGGGTGAAAGCAGCGACCGGGTTATTTCCATTACGTGTTCTTACCTGGTTTACAAGGGTAAGTGCTTCAGCACTTCCGCTATTTAACCTAAACAGGGCTTCGGCACGCATCAGAAGAATATCTGCATAACGAATGATAGGAATATCGTTATTTAATCTACATCTTTCCATTTCACCGCCAATACCATCCATCAGGTATTTACCTCCTCTGGCACCATCCCAATGATCGGCATCATCAATAGGATCGGCAGTTGTAAAGTCGATCGTATAATCCAGCTGGCGCCTTACCCCGAAATCGTCTTCTGCCATGATGGGGTTGCCATCCGAACCAAACTGCGGACCATAAATAAATATTCCCGGCGAATGTCTGTCTCTTCAAATGTACGGAAGAAAGAAGGAGTTACGGCCGAACCACCCCAACCGGCAGTGAAAGGGCCATATTTCTCACGCAGGTCGCCGATAGAAAAGAGGAAGGTAATATTTTCAGTCACTGTACTCCTGCTATCACATACAAGTGGGAATATCATCTCTCTACTATTAAAATTATCCCATTTGAATACATCTTTAAAATTATCTTCCAATATATATTGATTATTAGCCATTATTTCACCGGTTAGTTGTACAACTTCATTCCATCTGGCATTCCCGGTGCCCAGATAAACCTCTGCATTCAGATACAACTTTACCAATAAAGATTTAGCTGTATTTTGGCAGGCTCTTCCGTAAACAGCTATCTGCGGAAGATCTTTCGTTGACAAATCTTTCAGTTCGCTTTCCACGAAGTTGTAAAGTTGCGCTCTGGTTGCCTGCCTGGCAGGATTTTTATGATCATAATCGGCGTCGGTTTTAACGGTACGTTCCCAAACATATCCATCATCATAAAATATCCAAACGCACGGAGAAAACGGGCCTCTTCTTTTACATTCAACACATCGTGGTCGTCAATAAAAGCGCTATTATCAACTTTTGCTATCAGGTCATTGGCAACTGCTATCAATTTTGAGTATTGTTCATATAAGCCCTTGAGTTCATTGGTATTTGCATGTCACTGATGCTTATACAGAAGTTGCATGTCACCTTTCCAGTCTCCTTTACGGTTGGGCGACAACATTTCGTCGGTAGACGGACCAGCTGCTTTATAGATAGACTCTACCCAAACCTGAAGTTCATTATAAAGTCCGGACAGGCCATATTCAAATTCCTGCTTTTCTTTATATGCCTGCGAGTCGGTTAATTACTATCCGGATTTACCTCCAGGTCGGTACAGGCTGAGAAGCCGATACAAAATGCACTTATTAAAATAAATATCTTTTTCATCGTATGGTCATTTTTAGAAATTAAGATTCAATCCGAGTAGGAATGTCCTGGCATGCGGATAGCTACAATAGTCAACACCGAGTGAATTTATTCCACCACTTCGGGTCTGGTTATTTACTTCAGGATCATATCCGGTATAAGAAGTAATTACAAAGAGGTTTTGTGCTGTGGCAGATACTCTGGCAGATTTAATAACTTTCGGGAATATTTCAAAGTTATAGCCAATAGTCATGTTATCCAGTCGTAAGAAAGAAGCATTTTCAATCCAGCGGGAAGAAGCATACGTAATACTACCTGCACCTTTCTGATAATCAGCAGCACCTTCTTTATTTGTATTCATATTAGGTAAACGTCCGTTTTGAAGTTCCGCACGCGTATTATTGTAGATCTTTCCGCCTAATGAACTACGTATTACAAAAGCCAAATCGAATTTCTTATAGGTAAAGCTATTGGTGAATCCCAGTGTTACTTTAGGCAGGGCATTCCCTAAAATATGTTCGCCCTCCTCAAACTCTTCTGTGTAGGTTTTATTTCCTTCGCCATCTACTCCCTCTTTCATCGCTGTAAACTTTCTTCCATAGAATGTTCCCAGCGATTCGCCAACCCGCAGGATTTGCAGGTTACCGCCACCACCTTTCCCACTGATAGTTCCGTAAAAGATATCGCGGTCTTCGTTCAGTTTGGTTATCTCATTTTTATTGTAAGCAATATTGAAACCGGAATTCCATACAAAATCTTCCTTTTCAATCGCATTTCCTCCGATGGAAAATTCAATACCAGTGTTGGTCATCTCTCCTACGTTATCCAGGAATTTATTGGAGACAGCAGGTTGTATCGCATCTACTTCAAGTAGAAGGTTGGAAGTTACCTTACGATAGAAGTCAATTACTCTACGGAAACGGTTATTAGCAAATCCATAATCGATACCGATATTAAGCTGGGCAGTTTCTTCCCATTTCAGGTTCGGATTACTGATACCGCTTATTTCATATCCGGTAACCAGTTGTTGGTTCCACATAGTAGCAAACCGGCTATTTACATTGTATGTTTTATCATACATAAAGTTACCGATATCCTGATTACCGGTAATACCGTAACCCACACGCAACTTCAGGTCGCTTATCCAGTTAAACTCCTGCATAAAACCCTCTTCCTTCATTTTCCAGGCAAAAGCACCGGAAGGAAATACCCCCCCCACCTGTTATTAGCACCAAAGCGGGAAGAACCATCACAGCGTACGGTAGCTGTGAACATATACTTATTATCCAAACTGTAATTTACGCGTCCGTAAAAAGATATCAGTCTGTTAATCTCTTTATTACTACCACGAACCACACTCCGGGCACCTTCCAGGTTATTAGGGCCTAAAATGTCTGTAGTATATCCTTCTCCTATCAGGTGTATCCGGTTCAATTCAAATTCCTGCCATGAGTAACCTCCTACCATATTGAGTGCATGCCGTTCTGCAAACACTTTATTATAGGTTCCATATACTTCTGTCAGGAAACTGGAATACCTAGTATTCTCTAAAACAGAACGTCCCTGTACATTTTTAGTCAGGATAGAGGTACGGGGCTGGTAGGCCTTCCGTTCCGAATTATCCACATCATACCCGATACTACCTTTTATAGATAATTCTTTGGGGGTAAAGAAAAATTCTGCTTCGAGATTTCCGATAAACCGGTCTCCGATTGTTTTATCAGATACTTGTTTCGCCATCGCTACCGGATTCCTGAAGTTTTCTTCGGAATATTCGTTGAAACTTCCGTCAGGCTTATATATAGGTTGAGTCGGATCCCCTTTCAGGGCGTTATTTATTATCCCACCCGAAGCTCCACTGGATTGCTGCTCCAATAAGTTTTCGAACTCATAGCGGGTATTATTGCATTTACAGCTAGTGCCAACCGGTCTTCAAACATTTTATGAATGGCATTCAAACGCAGGGAATACCGGCGTAAACCGATCGACAGAATAATACCAGGCTGATCACTCATACTTAACGATGCACGGTAAGAGGTATTTTTCGTACCATTACTAAAGGTAATGTTATGATCCTGTGTAAGCGTAGTACGGAATATGGCATCCTGCCAGTCTGTAGATACATCTTTATTGGCTCCGGCAACATAGTTGCGGAATTCGTTAGCACTCAGCACATCAATTTTATTAGCAACAGCAGAAACGCCTAACGTACTTGAATAGTTTACAGCCCGGACTCCATCTTTTCCTCCTTTTGTAGTAATGATGATCACACCATTGGCTCCACGTGAACCATAAATAGCAGTTGCAGAAGCATCTTTTAAAACAGTCATCGACTCTATATCGGAAGGAGAGATCATAGATAACGGATTGACCGACATATTACTCAATGCTGCGTCGCCCCCTACCGAGCTGGATGTACGGCTATTATCAATCGGCACACCGTCAATAACATACAGTGGTTCACTGGAGGCCGAGATAGAGTTAACCCCACGAATACGTACACTGGTATTTGCTCCCGGTTGTCCGCTTCCCGGTGTAATCTGTACGCCTGCAATATGCCCGTTCAGCAGCATTTCCGGAGAAGATACCGTTCCTTTATTAAAATCTTCACTCTTTATAATATCAAGCGCACCGGTGGCATCCGATTTTTTTACTACACCATAACCAACCACTACAATCTCCGAAAGAAGTACTTCATCTTCTCCCATAATCATATTAATAGTGGCACGTTTATTTACAGCTGTCTCTTGTGTCTGGTATCCCAAATAAGAAAAGACCAATACAGGATTGTTAGTTCCCTGCGGAATAGTGATAGCATAATTTCCATCTACATCCACAATCGTTCCAATGGTAGTTCCTTTAAGGATTACATTTACTCCGATCACAGGTATACCCGCCTCACCCGTAACCACACCTTTAACGGTCAGTGATTCATCTGTACGGCTAACGGGCGAAGTACCTATTATAAGTACGATCTGGTTGCCGTTTATCTGGTAATTTATATTAAACGAAGGCAACTCTTCAGCAAGAATTTTATCTAATGAGGTATTTTTATAGTTAACTGTTATTTTAGGCAGGTTACTGATATCCAGTCCGTCATAAATAAAGCGGTAATCTGTTCTGGATTCTATCTCTGTAAGGAAACTTTTAAAATTAGCCTGTTTAAGTGACAGGTCTATTTTTACATCACTCTGCGCTTTTATCGTAAGGCAAGAGAGTAGCAGGGCAGATATGAAAAATATCCGCCAAAGGCAATTAATCTTTTTATTCATATGATTGTGTTAGTATCTAATTATAAGGTATAATATTCAGCAATTGTATTGAAGCAGAACATACAATTTTAATAGATTTCAGGTAGCAGGTGGTTTATTTATATGTGATCATCACCTCCCTTCCATTAATTTTATACTCCATCGGAGACAGCTTGCTTATCAAACTCAATATATTCTCCAATGATTCGTTTGTTATAACAAGATTATATAATCGATTATTGGGGTCATTATTCTCCAGGTTGATATCTACCTTGTACCAGGCACTCAGCTTAGTGAAAAGCTCGTCGGCATACATGTCGCGGATAATTAATTCGTTATTCTTCCAGATTGAAACGTCTGCCATATTCCTGTCGATAATAGTATATTTTTATCCTGTTTATTATAAAGGACGGCCTGTCCGGGTTCGAGCTTAAAAAGGCTTTTTTCGTTATCTACGATACCGATACTACCAGCTAGTAAGTCAACCTCAACCACATCTTCTCCCTGATAAGTTGATACATTAAAAGAAGTCCCATATACAACAATATCGAAATAGGATGTTCTCACCTTAAATTTATTTTTCACATCCAGTTTTATCTCAAAATAGGCCTCTCCCTCCAGTAATACCTCCCGCGGATTAAGCAAACCATATACTAATGTACTGCCGCTATTCAACCAGACTTTACTCCCATCTGCCAATTCCAGGAAACCTTTATTCCCTTTAGCTACTCCGAATGAAAGAGGGGTATCCTCCTGTGCAGACTTTGAAATAAGAATTGTTCCTATAATTCCTGTTATAAGCGGAATCACTATTATGGCAGCATATTTTATCACCTTCGTGATAAACAGGCTCCTTATCCGGGAGCATATTTTATCACCTTCGTGATAAACAGGCTCCTTATCCGGGATGGTAATCCAAGTTTATCTGTTAACTCCCGATAATATTGCCGGATCTCACTTTTTGTGAAACTTTTGGTCTCTATCTCATCCAGGCTATCAGGAAGCATTTCGGTCAAAGTCCGGTCAAACTCTTCCGTATTAGTCTTTTCAAAGAGATCCAGTAGTTCTTCTTCAGTATATTGATCTGACATGAATTTTGTCAGGAGTTCTTTTGTATGCCCATTTCTATCTTTCATTGTTCTGCTATCTATTAAGTAAGACGTAAGGAGTAGAAAAAACTATTATAGGAAAATTATTTTTTCAATTAAATTGCTGGTGTCCCGTTTTCATGCATTTATTATAGAAGTAAGGTTTTTCAGCTTTTGTTTAATATTATAAATAAGGAAATACAAAGCTAAACTTAACTTATCTATCCGCAAAAGAGAAGTGCATTTACGCATTTTTTAGTATCTTGCTGCTAAGTTTCAAGGTTTATATAGTTATATAGATGCCTATAATTAATATATACATTATATAAATCCAGATGTTTTAATATAAAATAATAAAGCTTGGATTACTACGACGATAATAAATTGATAGACTTGCTCATTGCCGATGATGAGAAGGGATTAAAGTTGATTTATGAAAATATTTTCCTTTAATCTATTCGTTCCTTGCTAAAGAGTGCAGGGCTGCAGAAGATTGTAAAGATATGACGCAGGATGTGTTTTTCAAATTATGGAAGGCACGGACTAAATTATCCGGTGTCGAATCTTTGAAAAGCTATCTGTTTACTGTTACCCGTAATACATTTATTGATCATATACGGAAAAGAGTCAATCAACAGATATTTGAGGAGTTAACAAATTATCCTGTTTCTGAATTACCTTCCTACGATAAAGACGACCAGGAGTTAATAGACGAATTAATCACCTATGCCGAAGGAATGCCCCAGCGCCGGCTGGAAGTTTTCAAATTAAGGTGGCTGGAAGGAAAATCGAGAAAAGAGATAGCGGAACAACTTAACATCTCCATCGTTACGGTTGATATCCACATACGTAAAGCCCTGGAATATCTCAAAGAAAAGGCCGAAAAGAATAAGTTATTAGCCATATTGTTGTTATTTATATAGATACATATCTCCCAGTTAAATTAATTTGTATCTTTGAAGCCTGCTTAAAAATGAATACATACAAATATGAAGCTATACAACTTTGACGAGATCATTGATCGGCATGGCACTAACTGCCTGAAAGTGGATGGATTAAAGGAGCGTTTCGGAAACGAGAAACTAATACCATTATGGGTAGCCGATATGGATTTCCGCACACCCGACTTTATTGTAAATGCCCTGAAAAAAAGACTTGAACATCCGGTATTCGGTTATACCATGGCACCGGAAAGCTATTACACCAGTATTATTGATTGGCTGAATTATAAATATAAATGGGAAGTGGGCAAAGAGTGGCTTACCTATATCCCCGGCATTGTAAAAGGGATTGGGTTTGTACTTCAATGTTTCACCCAGCCGGGAGATAAAGTAATTATTCAGCCTCCTGTATATCATCCGTTCCGTATTGTACCGGAAGAACTTGGACGCGAGATTGTAAATAATCCGCTTAAGCTGGTAGACGGAGTTTATAAAATGGATTTCGAACAGTTGGAGTCGGTGATTGACGATACATGTAAAGTGCTTATCCTTTGTAACCCTCATAATCCGGGTGGAATCGTGTGGGATAAAGAGACACTGGTTAAGCTCGCTGGAATCTGCCATAAAAACAACATTCTTGTTATTTCAGACGAGATCCATGCTGAAATGGCTTATCCCCATTCGCGCCATATACCGTTTACAACCGTTTCTCCTGAAGCAGAAGCCTGTAGCATTACCTTTATGGCTCCCAGCAAAACATTTAATATTGCCGGAATAGTAACCTCTTATTCCATTGTGCCCAACGAAAAATTATGCCGGAAGTTTTATTTCTTCCTGCAGGCCGGCGAACTAAACGACGGTACCATATTTGCCTATATTGCTACAGAGGCAGCTTATACCTATGGCGCCGAGTGGTTGCAGCAAATGCGGATGTATATTATGGAAAATGTACGTTTTGTAGAAGATTTTCTGAAAGCTAATATTCCACAGATCAAAGTATATCCTCCACAGGCATCTTTTCTGGTATGGCTGAATTGCACTGGACTGGGATTAGACCAGAAAGAACTGGTTAGTTTATTCCGTGATAAAGCTGGGCTGGCATTAAATGATGGAAGCATGTTCGGTCCCGGAGGCGAAGGGTATATGCGTCTGAATATAGGCTGTCCACGTTCAATCCTCGAGAAAGCACTCACCAACCTACAACAAGCTATAGAAAAATAAATATTAAAGCACTGTCCAAAAAGTCAATTTCTGAGTGAAAAAGAAATAGGAACACGGAGACACAGAGACACGGAGGCTTTATTTTCAAATAATTAAAAAACTCGGTGTCTCTGTGTTGAAAATTATATTTCGTGCCTTTGGAACTTTTATTTTTAATTCTTTTTTCTTCCAAAATAGTCATACCGGATTAGTTGGTCTGATATACTCCAGGCATTTTTAGCAAACACGGCCTCTTCCGATGAACTTCCTGCCGTATCACCAATAATATTCAAACGGGGATCTACGGCAAACTGTTTCTTATTACTATTTAATATCGAACAGCCTAATCCCTGCCATTCATAGTGTGTTAATCCCATTAAAGAAAGGATGGTCGGATAAATGTCTACCTGTCCCATTACCTTATCATAACGCATTCCTATCGGCGCATTCAGGATAACAAGAGGTACGAATTGTTCAGCCGATACAACCCCATACCCTTCTTTGGTTTTACAAAGATCATCGCGGTAGTCTGCTAACCCTTCATGGTCGCCCGTAATAACGATCATTGTATTCTCATACCGCCCCTGCTTTTTAAGGGAATCGATAAAATTCCTATGGCATAGTCGGTAAAGTTTGCCATCGTTATATAATCTTCCATTACCTCGGGTAATTTTTGTGAGAAAGTAATCCGTTTAAGTTCATCCGGTAAAATAAACGGACTATGCCCGGAATAGGTAACACATTGCAGGAAGACAGGAGTTTCGTCACTCCATACTTCTCCTGTTGCTATTTTCTCAGCACATTGACGCAAAAAGGAGACATCACTCACTTTTTTATAGGGTCCTACACGGTCATCAACAATAAAGGAAGCATGTGCAACCAGACTATCATATCCAAAAACCTCTGCTACTCCCTTCTGATTCCAGATATATTCTTTATCTACGGTAAGGCAATAGGCTTTCCCCGTTTCATTTTTCCCTTAAATGCTTTTGCTAAGGAAGGATAATAATTATCCAAAAACCGGGTACTATATGAACCTGCCGCTATAGGCAACAAACCGGTATTGATAAGTAACTGCCCATCAATTGAACGTCCACCCTTAACCTGGGAAAGCACATAAGGAGCATATAAGGTTTGTTCTTCTTTCAAAAGCCGATTTAAGGCAGGTGTAATTTCCTTCTCTTCGACAAAGGTTTCAAGCACCCAGCTTTCAAACGATTCGGCTAGGATAATAATTAAATTCTCCGGATACCTGCCTTGTAGGACAGGTATCTCTTCGTGTAAGTTATACGACAACCAATCCTTTATTACCTTTTCTTTCTCAAGTAAATATCTTTCTTCTCCCTGCAGGTATTCATAGATAAGCGTACCAAACAAGGTATACATAGGAGTTACGGAAGAGTAATTATTTGCACTTTTCTGTAACCTTTCATAGGCAGCTTTATAGCCATTATGTGCAATCACAGGAAGTGAGGAAAAAAATAAACAGCAAAATAAAAATAACAGTAGAATGTACACAGACAGCCCGTTTGTTATAATACGTCTTATAATTGCTGATATCTTTATAATGTTTGAACCAAATAATCCCGGGACAGAAGGTTAATAGGAAAAAGCCCATATCCAGCAAACGGACAGAATCAAATACACTATCCGTAAACTCACGCAAATTACCTAATAATTTATAACTTTCTAACGGGATGGCTGTATAATAGGTTCTAAAATACATCAAATTAGAAATGAATAACAGATCCAATAACAAAAACATTGCCAATGTGATCTTTACAGCCCGGCCAATCATAAGCGGTAACAGTAAAATAAACACACAAAGAAAAGTATTCAGGTACAATTCCAGGGTAGAAAATGGAGTAAAGGTAGTTTGAGTACACCAAAGAAAATTAAACAACATGAATTTCCCTGATAAACAAACCAGGAATATCCAGAACAATTCTTTTTTTTTGTTAATAGATAAGAAGTAATATACTTTTTAAGATTCGTGAAATAGATAAACATCCCTCAAATAATTTATCCCATTTTTCTGGTAAACATTTCTTAAAAAACAATCAATGGGTTAGTCCGGTACAAAGGTACAATTTTATTTATAGGTTTATAATCAATTATTTTAAAAAATAGTTCTGTAACATTACGATTATAGAGAATGTTTATTTAACATATCAAACAACCATATTATAATATGGCATTTCTTGGCTTAAGGTAAGTATTAAGTCAGAAATAATACATAAATTTGTAACCATTTTATTCATATATAATAAATAGCAAAATGAAAATTACAGCAAATAAGTTCGTTGCAGTAACTTACGACCTGAATGTTGGTGAAGGAGAAGAACGGGAATTGATGGAAAGAGCAACTGCCCAGACACCATTAAAATTTATCTATGGTGCAGGTACTATGCTTCTTGCTTTCAAAGAGGCTCTGAAAGGGCTGGAAGCTGGTGCAAAGTTCGATTTCTCTCTGGCACCTGCCGATGCGTACGGCGAATACAATCAGGAAAATGTACTGGAACTTCCTAAAAATATTTTCGAAGTTGAAGGTAAATTCGACGCAGAAATGATTAAAGAGGGAAATACGGTTCCTATGATGGATTCAAATGGTAATCGGTTGAACGGATCTGTACTGGAAGTGAAAGACAACGTAGTTGTAATGGACTTTAACCATCCGTTGGCAGGCGAAACGCTTCATTTTAATGGGGAAGTACTGGATGTACACGATCCTACGGAAGAAGAGATTGCCCAACTGACAGGTGCAGGCGGATGCGGTTGTGGATGCGATAGCTGCGACAGCGACTGTGGCGACCAGGCTAAAGACGACAATTGTGGATGTGGCGGATGCCATTGATATCAATTATAATTTAAACATTGTAATGGACAACTGGTAGCCGGCAATACTTTTGTAGCCGTTCACCGGCTGTCCATTCTCTTTTTTCTTAATTCTACCTTATATGAATACTTTTGGTAATATTTTCAGGTTAACATCGTTTGGCGAATCACACGGACCCGGTATTGGCGGAGTAATAGACGGATGTCCGGCTGGTATCGTACTGGATACTGACTTTATCCAGGCCGAACTCAACTGCCGTAAACCCGGACAATCCAAATTAACTACTCCCCGTAAAGAGGATGATGAGGTACAATTCCTATCGGGTATATACGAAGGGAAAACGACGGGTACCCCTATTGGATTTATCGTATGGAATAAAAACCAGCATTCGTCTGATTACGATAATATGAAAAACGTATTCCGTCCTTCGCATGCCGATTATACCTATCAATCTAAATATGGCATACGCGATCCGCGCGGAGGAGGGCGTTCGTCGGCCCGCGAAACGATCTCGCGCTGTGTAGCCGGAGCTATTGCCAAACTGGTGCTTTCGCAAAAAAATATTTCTATCCAGGCTTATACTTCACAGGTGGGCAGTATCAAGCTGGAGAAAAATTATACTCAGTATGACCTTGCCCGTACGGAAGAGAATGCGGTACGTTGTCCGGATGCAGCAAAAGCCGAAAAAATGGCGAAGCTCATCATGGAGGTAAAAGCGCAGGGCGACACCATTGGAGGGAGTATTTCCTGTGTAATTAAAAATGTACCTGTTGGTATAGGCGAGCCGGCCTTCGGGAAACTACATGCAGCTCTTGGCCATGCGATGCTTACGATCAATGCGGCTAAAGGATTTGAATATGGGGATGGTTTTGATGCCGGACTATACTGGGGTTCTGAACATAATGATATTTTCTATAATAACAACGGACAAATAGCAACCCGTACCAACCATTCCGGTGGCATCCAGGGAGGTATTTCCAATGGAGAAGATATTTATTTCCGGGTAGCATTCAAATCGGTTGCGACTATCCTGATGGAACAACCTACTGTCGATGTTACCGGCAAAGAAACCGTATTATGTGCCCGCGGTCGCCATGACGCCTGCGTATTACCACGGGCAGTACCCATTGTAGAAGCAATGGCAGCCATGACTATACTTGATTATATTTTATTGAATCAGGCAAAGCAGGTATAAAAAGTTTTTAATCGATAACATATACCCTGTTCCCCGCGAAAGCGGGGACCGCACAAGAACAAACTAAATCAGCTTTTTATATTAGCAACAGGCAGTTACGCTGCGATCCCCGCCTTCGTGGGGAACTAATGCCTGGTCGTATCCGGCAACACCATATACCCTATTCATGATGATAAGGCTCATTATTCAAAATTGTCATTGCCCGGTATACCTGTTCAATAAATATAACCCGTATCATTTGGTGTGAAAAAGTCATTTTACTTAATGATATCTTTTCTAAAGCGGCTTTATAAACCTGCTCGCTAAACCCATAAGGCCCGCCCACTACAAAAACCAACCTTTTAGAAACCGTCTGCATTTTCTTCTCAATATACGATGCAAACTGCATGGAAGTAAACTCTTTACCCTTATCATCCAATAAAACGAGCTGATCGCCCGGTGCCAGTTGCTTCAGGATCTGTTCCCCTTCTTTCTCCTTCTGTTGGTCGATAGATAAATTTTTCACATTCTTAATATCCGGGATTACCTTCATTTCAAAAGGGATATAGTGTGAAAGGCGTTTCAAATATTCATTGGAAGCCTCAACAAAATAGGGTGCATCTGTTTTACCTATAACAAGCAGGAGTATCTTCATTTACATACATTTGATAGATTCAGCAAGCGAAGTTAAAGGAAAATTGCATACCTTTGTAATATAGTATTCACTAAAAAAGAGAAAGAATATGAAACAGTTCATGTTGATCATAGCTTTAATCTTTTCTTTTTATATACCCAGGCTGCCGATATCACCAGCATATCCAATGCATTCAAGCAGGGAAATGTAATCTCCTTATCAGGTTCGTTCGATAAGGAGATTGATATCGCAATACCAGGAGTCAATAAAAAAAGCAACGGAGCAGAAGCTCAAAAGATTTTGTCGGACTTTTTCAGTACCAACAAAGCAACGGGCTTTACAGTAATACATCATGCAGATAAGAAAGAAAATGGTTTTTTTGTAGGGAAGCTACCTACTTCGTCCGGCGAATACCGGGTGAATATTACTTACCGGTCTGATGGAGATAAAGCGATCATACAATTAATAAGAATAGAATAAACGTGGAAATGGAACAATTAATTGATGACTTAATCAGGCTTGCTTTTACCGAGGATATAGGGGATGGAGACCATACAACTTTGTGTTGTATCCCTCCTACAGCAATGGGTAAAAGCCAGCTGATCATTAAAGAAAATGGTGTTCTGGCAGGGGTTGAAGTGGCCAAAAAAGTATTTCACCGATTCGACCCGGAATTAAAAATAGAGGTGTTTATTAACGACGGCACAGAAGTTGAAAAAGGAGATATCGTTTTTGTAGTTGAAGGAAAAGTCCAGTCTCTTTTGCAAACAGAACGGTTAGTGCTGAACCTGATGCAACGCATGAGTGGTATTGCTACGACTACCCGCAAATATGTAAAAGCACTGGAAGGTACCAATACCCGTGTGCTCGATACCCGTAAAACAATACCCGGTATGCGCATGCTGGAAAAAGAGGCCGTAAAAATTGGTGGTGGTGTAAATCACCGGATCGGCCTGTTCGACATGATCTTATTGAAAGATAACCATGTTGACTTCGCCGGTGGCATTGAACAGGCTATTACCCGTGCGCAAAGTTACCTGAAAGAAAAAGGCAAGGAAGGCATGAAGATCGAGATTGAAGTGCGCAACTTCGACGAATTGGAACAAGCCATGCAGGTAGGTGGTATAGACCGGATCATGCTCGATAACTTCAATATAGAAGATACCAAAGAAGCTGTTCGCCGCATTGCCGGTAAGTTTGAAACCGAATCTTCTGGTGGGATTACTTTCGATACCCTGCGCGACTATGCCTTGTGTGGTGTTGATTTCATCTCGGTAGGTGCACTTACCCACTCGGTTAAGAGTCTTGATATGAGCTTGAAAGCTTGCTAAAACATCTAACTAAGATATACAGGTTTGCCTCCTGTATATCTTTTCTTTTTCTTTTCATTCTTTAAGGCCATGATCTGATAAATTCTCGATATTATGGAACTGCTATACGTCAAAGAACATTTAAACTGCGATAGATATACCTCTGATTACAACGTCGGGTTTCACCTGAAAGAGATAAAAAAGGGGGAGTGCATGCAAACTGCAGAGACCAACACCAACAAGTTATTATTTATGCTTGAAGGTGAGATCGGTGTATCCTATTACCGGATACACCGGGAGAGGATCTATGCCGGCGAAATGTTATTCTTATCCTGTGATATCAATTATACAGCTCCGGCCGAAACGGATGTGAAATACCTTATCCTGTATTTTGATAACCAGCTTACTTTATGTGAAAAAGTAATGCTCGAAACATTAAGCCCATTCTGTAAAGAGAATAATGGTGAACTGAATATCATGGAGATCCGGAAACCAATGAAAATGGTAATCGACAGTATCTTATTCTATTTATCTCATAAAATCAGATGCAAGCACTTGTTTGAAGCCAAACAGAAAGAATTATTCCTGATTCTTCGTACATTTTATACAAAAGAAGAGATAGCCAGGTTCTTATCTCCCATCATCAACCAGGATATAGACTTCAAACATTTTATCCTGAAGAATTATATGGCTGTTAAGAATGTGAATGAACTGGCTGAATTATCCAATTACTCTTTACGTTCATTCAACAGGAATTTAAACAATATTTCGATGACTCCCCTTATAACTGGATACTCAAACAGAAAGCGGTACATATTAAGAATAAACTTGCCAATCCACAAATCACTATTAGTGATATCATAAAAGAATATAGTTTCAGTTCGCCGGCTCATTTTACCACCTATTGTAAAAAACAATTTGGGGAAAATCCTTCCAAACTGAGGAAAGAATTGAATAGCATGCGTTAAATCAGTCGTTTTTATACCCATTCTCATAAAAAGAGTATTTTTTATGAATTATGTCACAAATTGGCAGGAGTATAAAAAAGATTGTCCCTTTTGTGTAATAAATATTCAATATAGGATAGCTAGTTTTGTAATGACAAATAAACCTGTAAGTGTAATACTCACCTCGAGTTAATTCACTAAGTTAAACGAATAACAAACTGAGATTAAGGCTTCCTTGTGTTAGGAGGCCTTAGTTTTTTATGGACTAAGCTACTTTCTTCCTCCCTTCCCTCTCCGGGATAGTAATGGATTACCGTTAAAAGTTCAGGCACTGTATATGACCTGCCTATGATTTATCCTTATTCCCTTCTCCGAAAATTGGAGCATTACTCTCTTTTCTCAACCCTACAGCGGGTTGCCTATTCACCTATACTTTTTAATACCGGATAGTGCATTTTATTTGCGGAGATAGTATATATTTTTTATCAGGCAGTGAGTATTTTTACGTTTTACAGTTGTAGAACGTAAGTTCCACGGTCGTGAAACGTACGTTCTACAACTGTAAAACCTACGTTCCACGATCGTGGAACGTAGAAATACTACTTATATATACAGAAAAAAGTATAAGAGGAATCAAATTAATTACTACTCCTTTTCTTATTTTTTCCTGATATCAGTAGGGGTATCTTAACACATTGATGTCTTTAGGATAAAGTCAATTTGTATGAAATATGTGGTATTTTTTATAACCGACCTGTTTCTTTATACTTTCCTGGGGATATTTTCTCTTGGTAAATGGGTGGTTACATGGTTACATCGGAAGTGCAGGATAATTAAATTTTGATTTTTCGTTCTGCTATCACCTGCCAGGATAGTCCTGTACCGGGACTACTGCCCAGGTTAGTATAAGTATGGCAGCCTACTTTGCCGGAAGGCCATATAGTTTTCCTATACTGCACCTACGGTGCGATCATAAACCGACGACTCTAATTTCCCGGCACTGCCGCAGGCGCTACTATTCCGTTAGTTAATTTATAGATTACTCTGCTTTCCGGGCAGGTGGCTTCGTTATTCTCATTGAAATAGAGGCGATGGCCATATTGGCTTACCCAACCGTCCTGTCGCGCCGGATTACCTATGAAGAGGGCGTAGGGAGGGATATCTTTCGTTACTACTGCTCCTGCTCCTATCAAAGCATACGGGCCGATGGTATGGCCACAGATGATAGTGGCATTGGCTCCTATGGTAGCGCCTTTGCCTATAATCGTTTTTCTGAACTGGTCTTTGCGTGAGATAAAACTACGCGGGTTGATGACGTTGGTAAACACACAGCCGGGTCCCAGGAACACATCGTCTTCACAAACCACTCCTGCATATAGGGATACATTATTCTGTATCTTTACCTGGTTGCCTACCCTTACTCCCGGGGCGATCATTACATTTTGCCCTATCGTACAGTCTTTACCAATCACAGCATCCTGCATGATATGGCTAAAATGCCAGATACGGGTTCCTTCGCCAATGGTACAATCCGCATCAATAACGGCGGTTTCGTGTGCATAATACTTACTCATACAGCTTTTTATTTATAAATCAGGAAGATGGTGGGTTTCTTAGTAAGGTCGGGCAATTTACCTTTCCATTCTTTTACTGATAGGGTTTTTACATATTCGTCGTCGCAGGTCAGATTGGATGCTATACACAGACGGGTAGCAGGTTTACAGGTACGTATTAATTCCTCAGCCAGTTTATTATTCCGGTAAGGGGTTTCGATAAAAAGCTGTGTCTGGTTTTCGGCATATATACGGCATTCCAGTTTCTTAATCATGGCAGTACGCTGGCCGGCATCGATCGGCAGGTAGCCATGAAAGGCAAAGCTCTGGCCGTTAAATCCGGAAGCCATTACAGAAAGCAGGATAGATGAGGGACCTACCAGAGGTACCACTTTGTAGTTTTTCCGTTGTGCGATAGCTACCATATCTGCACCCGGATCGGCTACAGCCGGACATCCAGCTTCGGAAATTACCCCTACGCTTTCGCCATTTGCCAGCGGTTCGAGGTAGGCGTGGACTGTTTCGGGCGAGGTATGTTTATTTAATTCGTAAAATGTCAGGGTATCGATAGAGATAGCAGGGTCGTTTTTTTTGAGGAAACGACGTGCCGTACGGACATTTTCAACGATAAAATGGTTAATTTGTCTAATAACCTCCCGGTTGTAGCCGGGTAATACTTTCGCATGTTCGGTGTCTCCTAACGGGACAGGTATAAGGAAAAGAGCAGGCTCCATACAATTAGTTTTGTGCAAATGTACTATTTTTGCCTAAAAGAATTGTAAACAATGGTACTTCCTGCAGATTTTACCTTACGCACGAGTGCGCTTTTAGGTGACGAGTTTAACAGGCTGGCAGCCGCTCTGGATGAGCCCACTCCTGTAAGTATCCGGCTAAACAGCCGGAAGTTTACCGGTATACCCACCGGTAAACCTGTACCGTGGAGTGAACAGGGGTATTACCTGCCCGAACGACTTACATTTACATTTGACCCGTTATTCCACGCCGGAAGTTACTATGTGCAGGAGGCGGCATCCATGTTTCCGGAGCAGGTTATCCGGCAATATATAACCCATCCGGTAGTATGCCTCGACCTTTGTGCGGCACCGGGGGGGAAGTCTACCCATTTATATGATGTGTTACCAGCTGGCAGCCTGCTGGTAAGCAATGAGGTGATACGAAGCCGGAGTCATATCCTGGCAGAAAATATGGCCAAATGGGGTGTTTCGCATGCTGTTGTTACAAACAATGATCCGGAGCAAATCGGGAAACTGACTGATTTGTTTGATATTATTGTGACCGATGTTCCTTGCTCGGGTGAAGGGATGTTCAGGAAAGACGCTACCAGTATGGAGGAGTGGAGCAAAGACAATGTAAAGTTATGTGCTGCCCGCCAGCGCAGGATTATCCATAGTGTATGGGATGCCCTAAAGCCGGGTGGTTTGCTAATCTACAGTACCTGCACTTATAACACAGAAGAGAACGAGGAAAATATCCATTACTTTCATACAGAACTGGGAGCGGAAGTGCTTCCGGTTACTATAGATAACGCCTGGAATATTACTGGTCCTTTGATGTATAATCATCCGGTATACAGGTTTTTCCCTCATAAAACCCAAGGGGAAGGATTTTTCCTTGCCGTAATGCGTAAACCGGAAGATCCTGAAGGAAACAGGCCATTAAAAATAAAAAACAGCAAAAATAAAAAGGATAAAAAGGGGGTAGCTCCTCCCCTTCCGAAAGAGCTTCTGACTGGATGGCTGAAGTTACCGGAAACCTTTGTTATGGAGAACAGGAGTAACACGCTTATCGCTTTTCCACAGGAATATATAGATGTATATCAATTATTAAAGCAGGAATTACATATTTTATCAGCAGGTGTGCGGCTGGGAGAGATAAAAGGCAAGGATATTATTCCTGCCCACCACCTGGCACTAAATATCCAATTCAGAAGCGAGGCATTTCCCTGTGTGGATATTAGCTGGGAAGAGGCTATAAGCTATCTGAAGAAAGAGGCAATTATTCTTCCTGCCTTTGCGCCCCGCGGATATGTACTACTTACCTATAAAGATGTACCGCTCGGTTTTGTTAAAAACCTGGGCAACCGTTCCAACAACCTCTATCCGGCCGAATGGCGTATCCGCACCGGTTATCTTCCGGAAACGGTTAAATGCCTGTAAGGTCATTGTTTTGCTTTCAGGTATTCGTAAATGGCTAACTGGCTGCGTATTTTCTCTTTGCCGGTAGTAGGTTTGAAGTTATTATGTAACCCGCTATCGATAAAGCATGCTTTTACATTATCGGCCAACTGGATAAAAAGAATATCTATGATCTCCTGTTTGATATCGGGGTCGAGTATAGGAAAGCGGTTTCGATACGCCGGCTCAGGTTACGGCGCATCCAGTCGGCCGAAGTAAGATAAAGGTCTTCATGCCCATCATTATAGAAATACCATATCCGGGCATGCTCGAGGAACATATCCACAATACGGGTAATCCGGATATTGGAGCTATAAGGCTGCTCCGGCATCAGGCAACAAATTCCCCTTACAAGCAGGTCGATCTCTACACCGGCTTCGCTGGCACGGTATAGTTCGTCTATCATGGATTTATCGTGAAGGCCGTTCATCTTAAGGATAATGCGTCCTTTACGTCCCTCCTTTACATGGGTTATCTCCCGGTTAATCATTCGTTTTAACTCATCTACCATATTAAACTGGGCTACCAACAGATGGTGGAAGCCGGGTTGAAGTATTTTCCGTTCCAATACGGCAAATACTTTTTGTATATCGGCTATGATATCGGGTTCGGAGGTGAGGAGTGCCATATCGGAATAGCTCCTGGCAGTTTTTTCATTGAAATTGCCGGTGCTCAGATAAGCCAGGTTACGGCATTTGCCATCTTTATTGCCTCCTTTCCGTAAGATCACAGCTACTTTGGCATGTACCTTCAGGCCGGGCAGGCTATAGATGATGTGGATACCGGCACGCTCCATGCGTTCGGCGGCCGACATGTTATTCTCTTCGTCAAAACGGGCTTTCAGTTCAACAAATACGGTTACCTTCTTTCCGTTCTGGACAGCACTCACTAGTGTACTGATAACCGCCGAATTCTCCGCTACCCGGTATTGGGTGATTTTGATTTCCTCTACCTTAGGATCGAAAGCCGCTTCCATCAGGAAACGGATCAGGTAATCGAACGACTGGTAAGGGAAATGAAGCAGGATATCTTTTTTCCTGACAAGGCGCAACAGCGATTCGGTAGCGTCGAGCGAGGGGATACGCATCGGTAGAGGCGGATGTTGTTCCAGCTCTTTGCCTTTCGGGTTGGGCAAGCGGACAAGGTCCTGCAGGTTGAGGTAACGTCCGCCCACAACCAGGTCGTCGCGGGTAATTCCGAATGCATGGCAGATGAAATCGAGGAAATCGTCCGGCATTTCACTGTCGTACATAAAACGGCTGAGGGCACCGATCTTCCTTTTTTTATCTTCCTACGGATATTTTCCACGATATCTTCACCTACCTCATCCTCGAGGTAAATATCCGCATCGCGGGATATTTTAATACTATAGCAACTATCAATATCGTAGCCGGGAAATATGCCCGGCAGGTTTGCCCTGATAATGCCGTCGATAAACATGATATAAGACCGCCCCTGGTGGGAAGGAAGTTCGATAAAACGAGGCACCTTGGCATGCGGTATCTTCATCATAGCATAATGGTATCCGGGCGCGGTATCGGAAGGGAACTGACTCTTACGTTTTTTGGTCATCCTTATAACCAGGTATAGGCGGCGGTCGCGGATAAAGGTACGGATATCTCCCGCCTGTATCATTACCGGCGACAGGAAGGGAAATACCTCTTCGTTGAAGAAGTTATGGACAAATTCCTCGTGGAAAGGTTCGGGTTCACTGTCCTGGTATAAATAGATGCCCTGCCGGTTGAGTTCGGGCAGTATCATTCCGGAAAAGATACGGTAAAATTCGCGCTGCTGGCGGTTTACTTCGTCAGTGATTTCGGCCAGTATATCTTCAGCCTCAGCCATATCACCATGGGTGTAACTCTTTTTCATGATTACTCCCCGGTGTTTGGCTACGCGTATTTCATAGAACTCCTCCAGATTGGACGAGTAGATGGAGAGGAACCTGATCCTTTCATAAACAGGGAGGGTTTCGTCGCTGGCTTCCAACAGTACACGGTAGTTGAAGGAGAGCCAGCTGATATCCCGTTTAAAATATTTATAAGAATTTGTCATACCTTCCTGAACTTAGTTTTGTAATATAATACTTTTGTAAAAATAACCTGTATCCACTACTAAAACCATTTTGAAATAAGTAAAAAACATTCAGGCAAATTTTGTCCGTTTTTTACAAGTTTACAGAAATACAACTATTTATCTTTGGCCAAACCTCAAAAACATGTAATTTTGTACTGAATGGAAGCATTTCAGATTATAAAGCCATCGCCGTTACTTACTCCTTATGTAAAGCAATACTGGTTTCTAAAAACAGATCATATCAAGCAGCCCACACAGCGGATTGTACCAGCAGGTAACCTATCCCTGGTGTTCCATAGAGGTGGAATATATTTTCTTTACCTAAAGGGGAGCAACAGCCCCAAGCATTTATATGCGGACAAACCAGAGGTTATTCCGACCTTCAACCGAGCGGCACGGTTGATATGATTTCCGTTACTTTTCATCTGCATGGGGCTAAAGCATTTTTTGCCATGTTGGCAAATGAACTGCTAGAATCAACCATCCCGATAGATGCTATTAGTAATCCGGGCTTAATCGAATTACAAAATTATTTGATAGATACACCTGATATCTGATCATGTGTCAGGCAGATAGAATCGTTTCTGATCAAACGGCTTCATATTGAAAAAGCATATAACTACCAGCGCATGAATGCCGTGATACAATCCATAAATGCCGGGCAGACAAATATTGAAAACCTTGCTCAAACCAGTTGTTTAAGCTATAAACAATTTAAGCGCATATTTTCCGAATATATTGGAGCTAATCCAAAAGATTTTTTACGAATCGTCCGTTTTCAGAAGGCACTCTATACATACCTATCCTAAAACTAATCTTACTCAACTTGCTTTCGGATGCGGCTATTACGATCAGCCTCATTTAATAAAAGAGTTTAAAACTTTCTCAGGTTACACTCTAGGCGAATATATTTCTATTTGCACACCGTATTCTGATTATTTTACTTAAAAACGGAATGTCCTTTTTTACAAGTTTTACGGGATACTCATCTCTATTTTTGCACTGTCAAAGTATAGTAAAATAATTAGAAATTAAAAAGATGAAAAATTTAGTAGCATTTTTTGAAATCCCTGTTGCAGATTTCAGCAGAGCCGTAAAATTTTACGAAGAAGTTTTTAATTGCAAACTTTCCATCATGGAATCCCCAACTGAAAAAATGGCTTTCTTTCCCGACGAATCGGGTAAATGTCCGGGAGCTCTATCGTTTGCGCCCGACTTTAAGCCTTCAAAGGATGGGGTACTAGTTAGCCTTTTTGTGGAAAATATGGAAGAAGCTAATTCTTCCATTCAAGAAAACGGTGGGAAGATAATTACCCCAAAAACGAAGATCGAAGCTGGGGAAACAGGATATTTCTCCCTTTTCATAGATATAGAAGGCAACCGGGTTGGCCTCTATTCGGATAAATAATTCTCCTGAAGATTAAGGGTGCAGTAAAAATATTGCACCCTTTTTTTAATAAGTATGATTTGAAGAGTTGTATCAATTAACCAGCCTAATAACTGATTTTTCACAGGAATGGAATGTATAGCAATGAAAAAAAGAAAAATATATGTTGGAGAGTTAGAAATAATACGTAATTTTAGCACTGAGTTATTTGAGGAAATACAGCGCAAAATACAGGAATAAACAAGTTGCCCAATCGTTATCTCTTACGCTGAAATATTCCGCTTTAAGCCCTTTATCCAAAAGGTTATCTTACTAAGATGATTTTGTAAAATAAAAGAAACAGTTATGCTAAAAATAGGTCTCCTTTCAGATACCCATGCCTGGTGGGATGATAAATACCGGGAATATTTTGAAAGTTGTGATGAGATATGGCATGCGGGTGATATCGGTTCGGAGTCGGTTGCCGAGCGGCTGGCTGCCATTAAGCCGCTACGGGCTGTGTTTGGAAATATAGACGGACAGGGTATCTGGATGTCGTATCCGCAAGTCGCTATCTTTACCGTAGAAGAAGTAAAAGTAATGATGACACATATTGGCGGATATCCGGGCAGGTATGCTCCGGAAATACGAAAAGAGTTATATGATACACGACCCGGCCTGTTTATCAGCGGCCATTCCCATATCTTAAAGGTGATGTTTGATAAATACCTGAACTGTTTGCATACCAATCCGGGAGCGGCCGGTAAAAGTGGATTCCATCAGGTACGTACGCTTATCCGTTTTGTTATTGACGGAAAGGAAATTAAAGATTTGGAAGTTATTAAACTGGGAAACAGGTGAAAAAAGGTAATGGCTGGTTAGTTTACCTCTTTTACCGAAGAGGTTTGCTCCAATCCATGTAAAAAACTTTCTGCCAGCAAAACCGTACTTTTCAGGTAGGGAAATTCCTGTTCAAAATATTCTGTGAATATGCCAGCCTGCAGGTTTTCAGCAATCTGGGCACTTGTTCAGAGTTTGCCCGGTCTACCGGAAGATTGTTTGAGTTGTTCTTCGGTATCTACCCGCAAGGTATACAGGTATACCAATTGTCTTACCTGTTCGTTCTCAAAACGGTATGTAAGCTGGAAACGGGGAGTGAGAGATTTCTCTTTTCCCAGCTTTCCTAATGTTTCCTTTACCGTAAAATCGATACTGCGACGGAAAAGAACATCATTCTGGAATGGATAATCCAGTTTCCCGGCTGAGGCATGCTCTTTGTCGCCCTTTACCAGGTAAAGCATACCTTTGTACATAACTGCAATACGAACGATAGGGTGATAATATTTTTTAGGTTGCCCCTGGCTTACCGAGCGGGCCACATATCCTATTACCTTACCTTCATCGCTTAATACCGGCAGCCATGTCTCCTTGCGGAAGTTACCTTTTATCATCATAATCCGTAACTGTTCGTATGCAATAATCAGTACTCCTAATATAATTGCAAGCATACTATTCAGGAAGTTTTCCGTAGCCGGCTGCTGGATATTTACCGGCAGGATCAGATAGACCAGGACAATAAAAAGGTGCAAGGTGAATACATTCTGGATAATCTGCGATACAAAATAGAATTCATTCAGCGTAGTACGCCATTGGGTACGTTTGAACAACGGATTACCGGATTTGCAGACCCGGTTGATTACAGCCGACTTTGTAAAGCCGGTAAAGGCCAGCACCACAACGAATAACATCTCAATAAGAACAGATGAGTATTGGAAGAAAGTGGACTCAATCCCGAAATTGAGAAATAAAAAATACAGAAAGAATGTTAATACTGTAGGCAACAATAGGAATTGGTATATTTTGTTTTTTGTAAGCAGATTAATAAAAAATACAAATAAAGCTAAATCCTAAACTTATGACAAAAGATAAAAAATACGAGATATAATTATCAAGGATCATAAATAATAGAATAGGCAATAGTCCGACTGCCTGGTTATCCAGTCTGTTCTTCAGCTCCTTCATTTGTAAATTCCCTTCTGCTCTTTCCCTATGTTTATAACAAACAATTACTTAATTTGTTCAATTTTTTATATATGTTTCTCGGCATGATACGACGACCGTACCAATGGAGAACTTTCTACCACCTTAAACCCTTTTTGCAGCCCGATTGTTTTATATTGTTCGAATTGTGCCGGGTGAATATATTCAGATACGGGTACATTCTTCCGGGAGGGTTGCAGGTATTGTCCTATTGTTAAAACAGATACCCCTTGTTGTAATAAATCGTCCATCAAACTATAAATTTCATCGGTTGTTTCTCCCAACCCTACCATTATTCCGCTTTTGGCTACCACTCCCCGTGTAGCAATATGGTTGAGTACGGCCAGGCTGGTTTCGTATTTTGCAGCACTACGTACTTGTGGGCTGAGCCGCCTGACGGTTTCCATGTTATGTGAAATAATATCAGGAGCCTGAGCGATCACCTGGTCGATCAAAGCAGTATTACCCTGAAAATCGGGGATCAATACCTCTATAGTTGTACCCGGGTTAAGCTGACGGATCGCACGGATGGTTTGCGCCCAATGCCCGGCACCCAGGTCGGGCAGGTCGTCGCGATCTACTGAAGTAACTACAACATGCCTGAGTTGCATCAGGGAGATACTGCGGGCTACCTGGGTAGGCTCATCGGGATTAAGGGGGAGTGGTCTGCCTGTAAGGGTATTGCAGAAGCGGCAGGAACGGGTACAGATATTCCCCCCAATCATAAAGGTTGCTGTCCCACGGCTCCAGCATTCGCCCATATTCGGACATTTGCCACTGGTGCAGATGGTGTGCAGGCAATGCGATTCGACTATCTGTTTGGTACGGGTAAAGGTTTCATTTCCGCCCAAACGTATTTTTAACCAGTTCGGCTTCCTGATATGCCCTGCCATTTACAGGTTATTAAATAAGAAATCAGACATACGGGTATAGAGGTGATGGCGTGTATTTCCGCCCGTTATACTATGGTTGCGGTCTTTGTAAACCTGCATTTCAAATTGTTTACCGGCCTGTACCAAAGCTTCGGTATAATCTAATAACTGGTTGAAATGTACGTTATCGTCGGCTGTACCATGTACTACCAATAATTTTCCCTGCAGGTTATTGGCCAGGCGGATGGGCGAAGTAGCGGCATATCCGTTAAAGTTTTCCTGTGGGGTACGCATAAACCGTTCGGTATAGATAGTGTCGTAAAAACGCCAGTCGGTAGGTGGTGCAACAGCAATACCGGCTTTGAAGGTTCCGCTACCTGTACTCATAGCCATCAACGTGTTATATCCGCCAAAGCTCCAGCCCCAGATGGCTATACGGTCTTTATCAATATAAGGTAATTTACCCAGTGCCCGGGCAGCTTCTACCTGGTCGGTCGATTCGAGTTCACCCAGTCGCAGGTAGGTACATTTGCGGAATGTTTCGCCACGGGCACCGGTACCGCGCCCGTCAACGGCTACGACGATCATATCGTTGGCTGCCAGGTAATGCTCCCAATCAAAAGTATAGCGGTCGAGTACGTACTGGGAGTTAGGGCCGCTATATTGAACCATGAGTACCGGATATTTTTTAGCAGGGTTGAAATTGACTGGTTTTACCATCCAGCCGTTGAGCTCGTACCCTGAGGCTGTTTCTACGGTAATGAATTCTTTCGTGGAATAGCTGTGCTGGCCCAGGATATTCCGTAGGGATGCGTTATCCTGTAAAATACGTAATGCTTTTTTCGACCGGGTTTCGTTTACAGTGATACGGGCAGGTGTATTTGCATTGGAATAGGTATTTACATAGTATGCAAAGTTGCTGCTGAATTGTGCATTGTTTGTTCCTTCATCGGTGGAGAGTTTGGTTTTAACACCTTTAGCATCCACCCGGTAGATAGCACGACGCAAGGGGCTCTCTTCGGCAGACTGATAATAGGCTGTTTTAGTAGCTTCATCGTATCCGAGGAAATCGGTTACATCCCAGTTACCTTTGGTGATCTGCCGCTCCAGTACGCCGGTTGGTGAATAGAAGTAAAGGTGTGCGTAACCGTCCTGCTCGCTTACATAGGTAAAACCTGTCTTGAAAAAGTGTAATGAGGTAAGCCAGTGAGGATCTACATATGTTTTACTTTCTTCACGCAGAATCAGGCGGGATACTCCACTCTTCGGATTGACGAAATAGAGGCTGAACAGGTTCTGGTGACGGTTCAGGGTCATCACCGCCAATTGATCGGGATTCGTTGTGAAAACAATCCGGGGGATATAGCTTTCGCTGTCTACCGGCAGGTTGATTACTTTGGTAGCCTTTGAATTTACATTGTAGGCATGGAGGGTAACTTTTGAGTTTTTCTCACCGGCCTTGGGGTATTTAAAGTTATAATATCCGGGATAGGCTGTGTTGCCATATACCTGCATGGAGAACTCTTTTACATCTGTTTCATCCGAGCGTACAAATGCCAGGATCTCACTATCCGAACACCAGTCCATCAGGGAAGTTACAGCAAATTCTTCTTCGTATACCCAATCGGTTACGGCATTCAGTATCCTGCCGGCTTCCCCATCTTCGGTTACCTGGGTTTCGGTATCGTAATCGAATTTCTTTATCCAGATATTATTGTCGCGCACATAGGCACACATACGTCCGTCGGGCGAGAAAAGGGGAATCATCTGTTTGCCGGAAGCTTCGGAAAGTGGTTTTACGTAGTTATGACGTACATCGTAGTCGTAATAAACGGCCTGAAACGAGCGGCGGTAGATAGGTTCCGTATCTCTCCACACCAATAAACGGTGGCCGGTAGCACTAATCATGTAGCCATCAAAGGTATCGAAAGAACATTCGCGGGCACGGGCTGTATTAAAGATCGTATCCACAGGATTTCCTGTACGGTAAGAATATTTGATTACCATGGTACGCTCATTGTTCATGGCTGTATAATGTTCGCCATCAGGTAGTGAACGAATCTCGCCCACTGAGGTGATTTGCCGGAAACGGCCATCGGTTATATCTTTCAGATCAATTTGTTTGCTTCCATTTTGTGCAGACAAGCTGCCGGCTACTACTAAAGAGAAAAGAAATACCTGCTTCAATCGTTTCATGAATAGCTTTTTTAGTTTAGTGATGGTTGCAAAGTTAACATAAAAAGCTATTCGGAAAAACTTATTTCCGTACCTTTGCCGGGTGAATAACCGTAAACCATATAAAGAGTTTAAAGACTTTACCAGCAGGCTGTTCCCTTATAGGGTCCAGAAGATTTCCATTCATGCTGGGTTTACCTGTCCGAACCGGGATGGTTCCAAAGGTTATGGAGGGTGTACCTATTGCAATAACCAAACCTTTAGCCCGGAGTATTGCCATACGGAAAAAAGTGTACAGGAGCAGGTGAAAGAAGGGATCGCTTTTTTCTCACACAAATATCCGGAAATGAAATACCTGGCCTATTTTCAGGCATATACCAATACCTATGACGAGCTTACTGTATTAAAACAACGGTATGAAGAGGCACTGGCTTGCCCCGGTGTGGTAGGACTTATTATCGGAACCCGCCCGGATTGTATGCCCGATGAGTTGCTGGATTACCTGGAGGCTTTATCAAAAAGGACATTTGTAATGATTGAATATGGTGTGGAGAGCACATCGGATCGTACGCTGGAACGCATTAACCGGGGACATACCTATGAAGAGGCGATAACAGCCATTAACCGGACGGCTTCACGGGATATTTATACCGGGATTCATCTGATATTAGGTTTGCCGGGAGAAACCCGGGAGGAGATTCTATCGCATGCCGACCGTATTTCCTGTTTGCCACTTACGACAATAAAGCTACATCAGCTTCAACTGATCAGAAATACCCGTATGGCCAAAGAGTATAAGGAAAGCCCGGAAGAGTTTCATCTTTATACAGTTGATGAGTATATTGACCTGGCTATTGATTTTGTGAAAAGGGTCAATCCGGAGTTTGTAATTGAACGGTTTGTTTCGCAATCGCCCAAAGAGTTGCTACTGGCTCCGGATTGGGGACTTAAGAATTTTGAGTTCACTGCCAAAGTAAATAAACGGTTCAAAGAGCGTACTACCTGGCAGGGGAAATTATTTAATAGGTTACCGGTGCAGTAACTTCTCCGTGAAAGGAGATGGCCTGCCGGTTTACCGGAACTACACTGATCGTTGCCGAACCATTTGTAAAAATTTCAATCTGAAACTTGTAATTATCCTCATCCGTACGGGTATTAAATTTGATGGTAGCGTTTCCCTTGCTATCATAAGTCCGCTGATAACCAGTAATTGTACTATCAAAAATCAATCCTTTTCCTCCTCCATACGGAACGGAATAGGCCCGGCCAAAATAGGGGAGGTATGATTTTACCGACTCTCCACATACCTCCAGGGAATAAGGAGAGGTAAGATATTTCGATCCACCCTGCTGCGGGATAGCACGATCTACATTGATATGAAAGCAGTCATCGTCTACTAACTCCCGCATGAGTTGCTCTTTTTCTACTTTTAAGTCTTTTTTTGTTTGTGCAGAGAGAGGTTGCACTCCCGACAGGAGAACAACCATCCCCAGCACTAATAACCTAACATACATTTTAACCATAAAAATTAAACACAATTTTTTGATCTTGTGTATATAAAGACAATATATCAGCAGAATAGTTTACCGGATAAACGTTAAATTAACACAATTAATCAGGTAATTTAAGGTCATAAAGAATTAGCCTAAGTCCTGAAAGGACGCTTTATTCTAGTCCAGGGTATAATGAGCAATGTGAGTGGCACCCTGGGTTTAAAGAAATACTATATTAGGCTTGCTGTAAGTAAGCCACCAATTCCTATAATATATTTAATTAATTGTGGAGTACTTACAGCACTCTATAAATACATAATGAAGACCCAGGGCGTTTGCCCTGGGCTAGAATAAAGCGTCCTTTCAGGACTTAATTTACAATTTGTAATTTTTATAGTTGTCTTATCCTTATGTTACTATGTCCATTTCCATTAAATTGGATATCTGAATGTCCTCCGTTTATTTCATAATAATGATTCTCCTTATCTACATTACTTACAGATGGGGTAAAGCCACCCAAATCCATATTTCCAAAACGCATTTTTTAGCATTCACTTTAAAGGAGGCATTGGATGGTATGCCAATATTCAAATTACCAAAATCCGCACTTACTTCTATCTTCTTAAAATCCGTACCTAGTTCTTTAATATCAACTGAACTATGGGAAATCTTATTTACCGTCAGCGTATTTGTTAATTTATCCACATTTAACCCTCCAAAAGATAGACTTCCAGTGATATCGTCAGACTGTTCTACAGAAATATTGCCATGCTGATTTTTTAATTTAAATGTCCTGGTCTTACCTACTCTCAGATTTGAAAATTGCATATCCACCGAGAGATCATCGCAATCTTTTACTTCATTATCTCCGGAATGCTGTAAATTCAAGGATAAAGCAGGGACGTTTCCGATTTTTGCATTCCCAAATTTAACTGTCACTTCTAGTGGCTGTGTAAAGCTGTAGGCATTCAGGTTGCCAAAGCTCACGTCGAATTTAGCCTTTCCGGTATGGGTATCTGAAAGTTGAATATTCCCAAAACTCTGTTTCATCTCTATATCCATTGAAGCAGGTATAGTAACTATAACATTTATCGACACGCTTTCTCCGTCACTGGTTCCTTTATTATTATTCAGTTTTGTAACGGCAGATATAGTATTACCTTGTTCTGAGATATTTATATCTACCCGATCCAGGTTTTCCTGTGCACGTTTTTCATTACGGCTTTTTAACTCTATATTCACCTGAATAGATGCGGAAGCCATATCCCGGTGAATTACAGTAGTGTTTCCAAAATACTCTCCACATACGATTGTTCACTCCCTTTCAAAGCAAAGGTTTTTGATACAGATTTTGTTTTGACAGATGAGTCTGTGCTTGTTTCTTCTGCCCTTACGTTCATGGTTATTACAAAAAGGCAAAGTATTTGTAGGAGTAAATTCCATCCGGTACATATTCTCTTTTCCATATTCTTTAATTATTTATCATTTAATTGTTTTCCCGAATTATTTCTTCCACCTGGTCCAGCATCCGTTGCAGGCTGCTGACACTTGTACCATAGTATTGCGTCATTACATATATACCTTTATCAGAGCATGGGAGAACAGGTAAAATATTCTTTTCAAAACTGATATTTTCATTTACTATGGCCTGGGTTTCCCGTAGAAAGTCTGCGGCTCCGGGGATTTGTTCTTTCGCATACAACTCTTCCATCTGGAGTAAGATATCGTGCATCTGCATATTATAGTAGTAGCGTAACTGTTTAATCTCTTTACTCATACTACAGAGGTCTTTGTCAGCCTGTTCTTCCGAACCGGGAAATAACATATAGGCGGGTAAATTGAAAATAAAAGTAATCCCACCGAGGCTGCAATCACCAATCCACTCAGGCTATACCATACAATAACGTGGGTAGGTTTCGACGGCAGTTTCTGTTCGAACCGGTTGATATATCCTTCCGGCAGAAGGATTTCTTCATCGAAAGCCTGCCTGTTTTTTTCTATAAAGTTTTTTAGTTCATCCATCTGTTTACGTTGTTAATAAATTAACAATTTACGCTTTCCACGCAGGTATTGGCTCCGTACACTGGCAGGTTTTATTTCCATTATGGCAGCGATCTCTTCCATATCGTATCCTTCAAACAGATAGAGTGAAAGTATCACCCAGTAACCTGCCGGCAAGAGATCCAATCCTTTTCTAATCCTTTCAACCGAATAGGCTATTGCTTCCTCGTCCGCTTCCTGTCCGGTAGTTTCCTGATGGTTATCAGAAAGCTCTACCCAATCCGGTGTTTTTTTCTTACATAATCAATTGCCGTATGAACTGCTATACGGTGCATCCAGGCTTCAAAGCACTGCCCCGGCTGATATTGGCCAATACGGGTGAATATTTTCAGGAAACTATCCTGCATGGCCTCTTCTGCCTCTGTACTATTACCAATGATCTGCAGGCAGGTAATATAAAGCCGCCGGGCGAATTGCTGGTAAAGGGTTAACTGTGAGGTTCGTTTTTCTTTACGGCAACCTTCTATAAGTTGTTCGATGGTATTCATTTATTTATATAAACGAGTGTAATTGTGCAACCGTTGCATAAAAGGGATAAAAATAAATAAAAAAAGGGGCATCCTCGCAACGCCCCTTTTTCTCATGAACTAAATGATAAAAATAAAAGTTATGTGGGAAGGTTTAAATAGCATTCATCAAATCCTCAGAATTAACAGAATCGGCTACTCCACTAACCATGACTTTTGAATTAAAGTCGAGATCGTCAATCACCTTTTCTCCTTCCGGGGATATATATATTATTTTTAGTTTTACTGTTTCTCCTGCTGTACCCGGTAATGACCTTAAATTAAAGGCTACACGTCCCTGTGCTTCTACCTGTGGTGGATCATCATAAGCATTATGCCGTAATTCCAGTACGTAAGGTGTATTCTCATCTGTCTTTACCAAATTAATAAAATGGGCTTTTTCGCCGCCAAATAAGACTGAGTAGCGGATATTCAGATAACCATCACCTACATAGCAGCTATGGATCGCTACCGCGTCGGTACCATATATTTCATCATTTTCTTCACCCAGGTTATCAGCAATTTCTTTTGTCAGGATTTCCGTAATTCCATTTACTTTTACCCAATAATCGTATCCGTCGGCTCCACCCTCACCTAAAAGTGTATAATTTGCCCAGATTCGTTGTTGTTTAGCAGGCCGGTAGTTAACAGCCGCAGCCGCAGGCCAGAGCGTAGTACCATCATTTCTTCTTAAATAATAGGAATTGTTACTTATAGGTACGACTGTTACTACTTCGATCGCAAAATCGTCCAGCGAATAACCATCATCATCCAGACAGGACTGCAAAAGGAAGGTAACTAAAAGCAGTCCCAACATTCCTGTTACTAATTTCATCGTCTTCATTTTCCTACATCTTTAATTATTATATCCTTTTTAAAAAGAAGATGCAGTAATGAGCAGGGATGCTGCAAGTTGCTTTTATAAAATATGTTAACTGGTTAATAATTAATTATGTACGCTGCGGTACGTTGGGAAGCTCCCGGTAATCCAAGTACTTCTATTAATTCATCATAGCCGGCAAGCATATTCCGGCGGTAAAGGGAATCATTTAATATACGGTTTAGTTCGTCTGTTATTTGTTTTTCCGAGAATCGTGCTCCGAAAAGTTCCTGCACAATTTCTTTTCCTGCTATCAGGTTAACTAAAGAAATGTAGGGAGTATGAAAAAAGTTTTTAAACACAAAGCTAGATAGTGTGCCCAACGGAACATAATAGCAAACCAACTGTGGAACACGGAAAAGTGCCGTTTCCAGCGTGGCAGTACCCGAAGTTACCAGGGCCGTATGGCTGTGTTGCAACAAAGGATAGGTTTTATTAAAAAGGATTTTCACTTGTTGCCCGTGTGTGTAACGGGCATAATAGGCAGGCTCTATCCCCGGTGCACCCGCTATAACGGGCTGATACCCGGGAAAGGAAGCTGCCACACGCAACATAGCGGGGAGGTTATCTTTTATTTCCTGCCTACGGCTTCCGCATAACAGGGCAAGGATTGGTTTACCAGTTAACGCTTCCTCCTGTACAAATTTTTCGAAAGAAGTGTGATAGTCTGCTTTAAAAGCGGCTACGGAGTCGACGGAAGGATTCCCTATATAGTCGACCGGATATTTCAGACGGGCAAAAAAGTCTTTTTCAAAAGGTAAAATACAGAACATCTTATCCACATACTTCCGGAAGTCTTTTATCCGGTATTGCTTCCACGCCCATATTTTAGGGGAGATGTAATAGTAAACCGGTAGCTGAAGTTGCGTTTTGACAAAACGGGCAATTTTGAGATTGAAACCCGGATAATCAATAAGAATAACCACATCCGGCTGATAGGCACGGATATCCTCCTGGCAGGTTTCCATATTCCTGAGGATGGTACGCAGATTAAGTAGTACAGGAATAAACCCCATAAAGGCCATTTCCCGGTAATGCCGCACTAATGTTCCCCCAACAGCCTGCATAAGATCGCCTCCCAGAAAACGAAAATCGGCCTCCTGGTCCTGCTCTTTCAGTGCTTTCATCAAATTGGAGGCATGCAGGTCGCCGGATGCTTCGCCTGCTATCAGGTAATATTTCATTCATTATTATTATTTCCGGTTATATACTCAATCAATTCTCCCACCCTTTAAGCTGCTCCATGAATTGATGGTCAGTTACATCAATTTTACAGGGGACTAACGTGGCATAACCTTTGTCCAGCAGGGCGGCATCATTGCATGCCAGTAACGGATCGGCATTTTCAAAGTGTCCGGTCAGCCAGTAAACAGGTTCGCCCATCGGATTTTGTGAAGGCATAAATTCTTTTACCCATTTTCCTTTGGCTTGGCAACCGATACGCAAGCCTTTTACGGCAGGGATATCGGGGATATTCAGGTTCAGGTAAGTACCGTAAGGCAGTCCGTCCTGCAGGATATGTTTGCAAACGTCAGCTGTCAGCCGGCAGCTTTCCGTAAAATCGGCATCGGATGAAGGGTCGGTTAATGAGGTGCCTAAGGAAGGGATACCAAAGATACAACCTTCGGCGGCTGCTCCCAGTGTGCCTGAGTATTGGACGCAAATCGCCATATTACACCCATGGTTAATACCGGAAACCAAAAGGTCGGGTTTACGGTCGAGCACAACGTTCATTGTCAGCTTTACACAATCCACAGGTGTACCGGTACAACTATAGATAGTGAGCCCCTCTTCTTTTCGTACCAGTTTATATTTAATAGGATTTCCGGAGGTGATAGCACCCGACATGCCGGAACGGGCACCATCCGGCGCCATTACTACTATTTCTCCTAATGGATGAAGACAGTTAATCAGTTCGTTAAGGCCTTTTGCCCATACGCCATCGTCGTTTGTGAGTAAGATCAGAGGTTGTTTATCCATTCTTTTTTATCGTTATTCGGACATAAAAGTAGTTATTTTTTATGACTTATATGCTTAAGGATTATAGAGGTTTTTATTATAAAATTTCATAATACCCATAAGCATTTTATGCGCTTCTACCGCCGGGCTTCCGGGATCAATCTCTATAGCTGACAGATAGTTATTCAAAGCCTGCCGGAAATCGCCCTGTTTCCGGTAAGCATTCCCACGGAGATAATATGCTACCGGATCATGCGCGTTTTCTCCGAGTATTTTATCCAACAAACAGATAGCTTGATCTGTTTTACCTTCGGTTATAAGTTGCCGGATCGTTTCTATTAATTAAAAAATTTGATTCGGGGACAAATATAACTTTCTATTCCCTATTTATTAATGTAAAGGAATGGGAAATAAGGATTTTTTATTATTGAGAAGCCATTAGCTTAATTATTTATGTTAAGTTTGCACTCGATTTGAAAAGTTAGAAGTAAATATGCAAAAGAATCTGGTAATAGTGGAGTCGCCGGCAAAAGCCAAGATGATTGAAAAGTTCCTTGGAAAAGATTTCAAGGTAATGTCTAGCTACGGCCATATCCGGGATTTGAAGAAAAAAGAATTTAGTATCAATATTGAAAACAACTACACACCACAATATGTGATCCCGGCCGACAAAAAGAAGTTGGTCTCCGAACTGAAGGCAGAAGCCAAAAAGGCAGAACTGGTATGGCTGGCTTCCGATGAGGACCGCGAGGGAGAGGCTATTTCCTGGCATTTGTTTGAGGTACTTAACCTGAAGCCGGAAAATACCAAACGGATCGTTTTCCACGAAATTACCAAAAATGCCATTTTGCATGCGATAGAAACTCCGCGTAGTATTAATGCCGATTTGGTAAATGCCCAACAGGCCAGAAGGATACTGGATCGCATCGTGGGATTTGAGCTTTCCCCTATTCTATGGAGGAAGGTTAAGCCTGCCTTATCGGCCGGGCGTGTCCAGTCTGTTGCCGTACGGTTGATTGTAGAACGGGAACGGGAGATCAGGGATTTCGTATCGGAGGCTTCGTTCCGTGTTATTGCAAATTTTATCCTCCCCGATGGTACTACCCTACTAAAAGCAAAATTAAACAGGCGGATCAAAGATAAAAAGGAGGTTGCACAATTTCTCGAGGCTTGCAAAAATGCCTCTTTCACCATAGATGATATTACAACCAGGCCGGTAAAGAAATCGCCGGCTGCCCCATTTACTACTTCTACTTTACAACAGGAAGCTGCACGTAAACTGGGCTATTCCGTATCGCAAACAATGATGTTGGCGCAACGTTTGTACGAGGCTGGTTTTATTACCTATATGCGTACCGACTCAGTAAACCTGAGTGACCTGGCATTGGGCACCGCCAAAGAGGCTATTATCTCAACTTACGGAGAAAAATATTATAAGTTTCGCCAATACCATACCAAAAGTAAAGGGGCACAGGAGGCGCACGAGGCAATCCGCCCCACCTACATCAGCAATCTGGAGGCTGGTGGTTCGGCTCAGGAAAAGAAATTGTATGAGCTGATCCGGAAATGCACCATTGCTTCACAAATGGCCGATGCAGAACTGGAACGTACTACTATATCGGTTAGTATTGATAGCAGCAAAGAGAAGTTTGTAGCTGTTGGCGAAGTAATTGCTTTCGATGGATTCCTACAGGTATACCGTGAAAGCTTTGACGATGAAAGCGAAGGAGAACAGGAAAATGGCCTGCTTTCACCGGTTTCATTAAATGATCAGTTACAATTACGAGATATGACTGCCACTGAACGATTCACTCAACGGCCCCCACGTTATACAGAGGCCAGCCTGGTTCGGCGCCTGGAAGAATTAGGAATTGGACGTCCTTCTACATATGTCCCGACTATTCAAACTATTCAGAACCGGGAATATGTAATCAAGGGAGATAAAGAGGGAGTAGAGCGTAGCTACTACGTACTAACCCTGAAGAAGGAAAAGATTGCTGAAACAGAAAAAACTGAAATTGCAGGAGCAGACCGCAACAAACTGATGCCTACGGATATAGGTACGGTTGTAAATGACTTCCTGATGGAATATTTTCCGGGTGTAATGGATTATAACTTTACTGCCAGTGTGGAGAAAGAGTTTGACGCAGTGGCCGAAGGGAATATGAACTGGACGGATGCGATCGATAAATTCTACAAAGTATTCCACCCGATCGTCGAATCTACTTCTGCTGTTAAAACAGAGCATAAAGTTGGTGAACGTGAATTGGGTATCGATCCTAAAAGCGGAAAGCCGGTATTTGTAAAGATCGGCAGATATGGCCCGGTGGTACAGATCGGCCAGGCCAACCCAGAAGATAAAAAAGGACCTAAACCTCAATTTGCAACTTTATTGAAAGGCCAGTCGATTGAGATACTAACATTAGAAGAGGCTTTGAAGTTATTTGACCTGCCACGCACTATTGGTGAGTATGAAGGGGCGAAAATGGTAGCTGCTATCGGACGTTTCGGGCCATTTATACGGCACGAAGGTAAGTTTATTTCAATTCCTAAGACATTAGACCCGCTTACCATTACTGCTCCCGAGGCTATTGAGTTGATTGAAGAAAAACGGAAGAAAGACCAGCAACGTTTCATCAAAAAATTTGATGAAGATGCGGAGCTGGAGGTCTTAAACGGCCGGTATGGTCCTTATATCGCTTATAAAGGGGGAAATTATAAAATCCCTAAAGGAGGAGAAAAGCCTGAGGATCTTTCCTTTGAAGATTGCCAGAAGATTATAAAAGAGGCGGATGAAAAGCCTGCTACTACAAAGAAAAGAACAGCGAAAAAAAAATCATAATAATAGAAGGTATATTACAAAAGTTCCCCGCGTAGGCGGGGAACTTTTGTATTTATATAATTAGGTTTTTGATATACTCTCTTTTTCTGTCTTATATTAAAAAAAAGTTATTATAACAAGCCATTCTCTCCCTGTAAATGGGTAAAAAGCAGCGAATAGGATGCTTACTTTTACATTCTTTCCGGAACTTCTATACCCAGCAATGCCATGCCTGACTTTACAATCTTTGCAACATTCTGCGAGAGCATCAGACGCATATTTTTCTTATCACTATCTTCTTCGCGAAGGATAGAGAAATCGTGATAGAACTGGTTGTATTCTTTTACCAGGTCGTAAATGTAATTCGCGATTAAGGCCGGGCTGTATTCCTTGCCTGCCTCTTTTACGATATCGGCATATAAAGCCAGTAGCTGAATCAGGTTCTCTTCTTTCCCGGATACTTCGATATTTACCGGCAATTGCTCAGGGAAAACAATGTTCTGTGCAGCAGCTTTTCTAAGTACCGAGCGGATACGTGCGTAGGTATATTGAATAAATGGGCCTGTATTACCGTTAAAGTCAATAGACTCTTTGGGGTTGAAGGTCATATTCTTCCTTGGGTCTACTTTTAGGATGAAGTATTTTAATGAACCAAGACCTACGATTCGTACTATATGTTCAGCTTCCTCCGGAGTCATTTCATCCAGTTTACCTAACTCCCGGGAAATTTCACGGGCAGTATTGATCATTTCGTCCATCAGGTCGTCGGCATCTACCACAGTTCCTTCCCGGCTTTTCATTTTTCCTTCGGGAAGTTCCACCATTCCGTAGGAGAAGTGTACCAATCCTTTACCGAATTCAAAGCCAAGCTTATCCAACAGGATAGAAAGTACCTGGAAATGGTAGTTCTGCTCATTCCCTACCACGTAGATCATTTTGTTGATGGGGTAATCGTCAAAACGTAATTTGGCAGTTCCAATGTCCTGTGTCATATAAACAGAAGTACCGTCGGCACGCAGCAACAGTTTTTCATCTAATCCTTCCGGTGTCAGGTCTGCCCATACGGAACCATCTTCACGACGGTAGAAAATACCTTTGTCCAGTCCTTCCAGCACTTTATCTTTTCCTTCCAGATAGGTTTCGGATTCATAGTAGATTTTGTCAAAATCTACTCCCATCTTTTTATAGGTTTCGTCAAAACCTGCGTATACCCAGTTATTCATGGTTTCCCATAAAGAGACTGTTTCTTCATCGCCGGCCTCCCATTTCCGAAGCATTTCACGCGCTTCAGCCATTAATTGGGATTGGGCTTCAGCTTCTTCTTTAGAAAGACCTTTATCTTGGAGTTCTTGGAGTTCCTGTTTATAGTATTTGTCAAACAATACATAAAAATCACCGATCAGATGGTCTCCTTTTTTACCTGCTTTCTCCGGAGTAATACCTTCTCCCCATTTCTGCCAGGCAAGCATAGATTTACAAATATGGATACCCCGGTCGTTTACAATATTTGTTTTGACTACTTTATATCCGTTCGCTTTCATAATTTCCGACAAACTATATCCTAAGAGGTTGTTACGAACATGCCCCAAATGTAAGGGTTTATTGGTATTCGGAGAGGAGTATTCAATCATGGCCAGTTGTGAGTCTCCGGTAACCGGAGTGATACCATAGGTGGCATCTATATTGATCTCATTCAATAATCCAATCCAGCATGAGCCGGCTACCGTAAGGTTCAGGAAGCCTTTAATGACATTAAACTCCGATATGGCAGCATCAGATTTCAATAGATATTCTCCGATCTGTTGTGCCGTTTGTTCCGGAGATTTTTTAGAAATACGAAGAAACGGAAATACTACCAGGGTAAGATGGCCTTTAAATTCTTTTTTTGTTTTCTGTAGTTGTATTTGTGAAGCCGGAACTTCTGTTCCATATAGCTCTTTTATACTATTGATAACTGCCTGAGTGATCTGTTGTTCAATAATCATATGACGAATACTATGAGATTTATTTTTCAGGGAGCAAAGGTACAGGTTTATTTTTAGAAATAGATAACAGGTAGTTCAAAAATAGGGGATCAGGCAAAAGGATACAGACAAAAAAAGATGTAACAGAAACGGTCTGTAACATCTTTTCTTTTCTATAAAATAGAATTTCCTTATTTAATTCCTTCCGATAATTCAGCACCGGCTTTAAATTTAACACTTTTACGTGCAGGAATATCGATTGGTTGTTTGGTTTTTGGGTTAACCCCTTTACGTGCAGATTTTTCTGTTACTGTAAATGAACCGAAACCAAGAAGCGCTACTTTACCGCCAGCTTTTAATTCACTTGATACTGTTTCTACGAAAGCTTCTACTGCTTTTTTTGCGTCAACTTTACTTAAACCGGATTTTTCCGATACTGCATTGATAAATTCTGTTTTGTTCATGATGGTTTGATAAATTAATATTAAACAAATCTTTATGATAGCCTGTAAGTTCGGCTTTAAATGTAGTTTTAATTTAATTCTCACCAAAACAAAAATGGTATTTTTTACTCCTAATCCATGTTTTAGAATGATTTAGATAAAAACAGACAAAATATAATTACCTTTGTGTGTAATTTAACAGGATAAGATATGAATCAAAATAGCTCGGGATTCTTAAGCAGAATTTCAGTAGTAACAAAAAACCTTATAATTATAAATTTACTTTTCTGGATAGCAAGTATCACTTTGCCCAAAGTGGGTATAAATCTTGTATCTCTGCTTGGTCTCCATTTTCCGGGGGCAACCGACTTCCAGCCATTCCAGATAATTTCTTATATGTTTATGCACGATACGCGCTCGTTCGGACATGTATTTTTCAATATGTTCGGTGTATATATGTTTGGCCGTGTGCTTGAGAATGTATGGGGGCCTAAACGTTTCCTGACCTTTTATCTGGTCACAGGGATTGGCGCCGGTATTATCCAAGAGCTGGTCTGGCTATATGAATTGTGGGATGTGGTATTCTCAGGAGTCGAGATGATCAACCTGGGGGGAGCCCATATTATGGCTAAAAATGAATTCCTTAATCTATTTGTTACCATAGGGGCTTCAGGGGCTGTGTTTGGCATCCTGCTTGCCTTTGCCATGCTTTTTCCGAACGTTCCTTTATATCTCATCTTTATTCCTGTGCCAATAAAGGCTAAGTATTTTGTTGTATTTTACGGTGTTGCCGAATTATTTATGGGTGTAACCAACTTCGGAGGTGGAAATATAGCCCACTTCGCACATCTTGGAGGTATGTTATTTGGTTATATATTAGTGAAATACTGGAAAAAGAAGGATGCAAATAATGGAAGATATTTTTATTAATCTCAAAAACAAGTTTCGTTCAGGAAGTATCCTGACCAAGTTATTATATATCAATATCGGATTATTCCTGATCATCCGGTTGGGAACGATAGTATTACAGCTTTTCAATATAGATGGTATTTTCTTTTTTCATTATTTACAGATGCCATCTTCGCCCGAATTATTGTTATACCGCCCGTGGACATTGATTACTTATATGTTTACTCATTTTGGTTTTCTGCATTTGCTGTTCAATATGTTGTGGCTGTACTGGTTCGGAGGATTGTTCCTGAACTTCTTTAATGAACGGCAACTAGGCGGGTTATATGTATTAGGAGGGATAACAGGAGGGTTATTGTTTATGCTCTTCTATAATATATTTCCCTTTTTCCATCCGGCCTCTTCTATCAGTTTCCTGATGGGAGCGTCTGCCTCTGTAATGGCCATTGTTTTTGCTGTCTCTTTTTACAGGAAAGATGTTGAGATAAATCTTTTACTGATCGGCAGGATCAAATTGATCTACCTGGCAGTATTTACTTTACTAATAGATATTCTGGCTATTACTTCTGAAAATGCAGGAGGGCATATTGCCCATATCGGTGGTGCCCTGTTTGGTATCTTGTTTGCATCGCAGTTTGCCAGAGGAAAGGATATTACCGCTTTTATGAATAGTATACTTGACCGTATAGCCAATATAGGAAAGAAGAAACCTAAAATGAAAGTAACTTACCATAAAAGGGAAAGTGATTACGAATATAATAGCCGTAAACAGACAGAAAGTGCCGAGCTGGATGCAATACTCGATAAATTACGACGTTCAGGATATGAGAGCTTATCCAGTACGGAGAAAAAGAAATTATTTGATGCCAGTAAAAAATGAAAGAATTCTTTGACAAAATCAGGCTATTGCTTCATTCGATATTTGTCATTGCAAATATCGTAGCCGGGGTTTTGCTTATTCTTTCCGCTTATTCTGACCATATATCACCTGAAAAAAGTATTATATTTTCCTATCTTGGACTGGCTTTCCCTATCTTATTTGCAATCAATGTGGGGCTTGTTATTTACTGGCTTATATTTCGCTGGAAACTTGTACTTATTCCTTTACTTACTTTTGTGATTACCAGCGGGGCTATCCGGCAGTATTTTCCCTGGCATAGCCATACTAAACCGATTCCGGAAGAGAATGTGGTAAAAGTACTTACCTACAATGTAATGAAATTCGCCTACCAGGACCATACCAAAGAGGCTCCCAACCAAATTGTACAATATATTGCGGAATCGGATGCTAATATTGTTTGCTTACAGGAGTATGTCGTTTTCAAAAATAAGAAAAACACGCTTACTTCTGCCAAGCTTTACGAGGCATTAAAGATGTATCCTTACCGTTCGGTTATCCTGATCGAAAGTAATCAAACACAGGATTATGGGATTGCTGTATTCTCTAAATACCCCATTTCCAAATCCAAAGCGATCCCTTATGAAAGCCGGAATAACGGTTCATCCATCCATGAAATAAATGTTAATGGTAAAAAGATTACCCTGGTTAATAATCACCTGGAGTCTTTTAAGCTTACGATGGAAGACCGTAGCCGGTATTCGGCTTTTATTAAAAATCTGAATGCCGATACTTTCGATGAATTCAAAAGTGCGATCTCCCATAAACTGGAACCGGCTTTCCGTACCCGCGTCCGGCAGGCTGAAGCGGTTGCGAATGAAGTAAACAACAGCCGGAATGAATATATCCTTGTATGCGGAGACTTCAATGATACGCCGATCTCGTATGTGCACCGTACCATACAAAAGGCGGCAGACGGCTTAAAAGATGCTTTTACCGAATCAGGGCAGGGTATGGGTATTACTTATAATGAGAATTTCTTTTGGTTCCGTATAGACCACATTCTTTACTCCCCCAATATGAAAGCATGGAATTGTACGGTAGATCATGTTCGCTATTCCGACCATTATCCGGTTTGGTGTTATCTGGAAATAGAATAGTAAAAGCCGGTAATTATTTACCGGCTTTTACAGCATCATATACTTCATTAAAGATATTTTGTGCATGGAATAAGGTGGCTTCACAAAATAGGCGGAGTTCCTGAATAACTGCAACCGTATTGCCTTCTCCGTTAGTAAGAATTACATCTTCGGCAGGATATGTCCTGAATTTCCGTTCATTTTTCCGATCGTACACATATACAAGATCCGACATTTCTATCAGATAATAATTATCGTAACAGGTAATATAAAGGCGGTATTTATGCCGGTTTTATCTTTGTTATCCAATGACATCTCTACTTTTGAACTAACAAATATGGTCCTTTCGACCGGTTGGTAGAAACATTGGATATAAAAATGTCTTTTCCGTAATTTTTCTTTGCCCAGGCACTTATTATGCGGTAAAGATTATCTTTTGTTATCCCATCTACCTGGACATTCTCTGAATAACAAATCTTTCCTTCTTTAACAGGGGAACAATCGGCCGGTGCCTGTGCGCTCAGCCTGGTAAATGTAAATAAAAAGAACCAATATAGATATCCTATTTTTCTCATTTGCAACCTCTCCTTTACTTAATCCAGACATTTATTATTTCGCCTACATACATGGTGTGCAGTTGCTGCCCTTTCCATTCCTCCTGTAATGTTGTATCATTCAACAGGTCCGGGTTTAAAGGTTGTGTTAATATCTTACGGCATTCTATAATCATCCATGCTTCGTTAAAGGCCGGAGAGCCGTCGGGCGTAAATAGCGGGGTCAATCCGCTTTCCTGTACTTTATCTTTATTTCTGCCTGAGTTACTGCCACAATATTGAAGGATATCTCGATAGGCTTCGGTATAGAAAGTGAAGGTATAGGTATTATTTTTTTCCATCAACTGATAGGTATGCCGTTCAGGCTTTATAAAACAGAAAGCTACAGGTTTTGAGAAAAGTGAGCCTACTCCACCCCAACTGGCGGTCATCATATTCATTTCATCGGGATTACCTGCTGTGATCAGCATCCAGTCTTCCGTAAGCATTTTGATGATGTTTCCGGGAATACGGTCGGGAGCTATCTGCCGGTAGCCAGTCATGCCTGTTTCTGAGAATTCCGAGGATATAGGAGTGATTTCTTCCTGTGGCTGCTGAACAGGGATTGGCTCCTGAATTGCTTTTACCGGTGTAGGTGTACTTAAGAGGGCTGTACCTAAATATGCGGTAGCTCCTTCAAACAATTTATCTGCAAAGTCAATCGTACCGATACGGAATTTACCACTGATACGGTTTAATTTGCCTTTTGTCAATGCATACTTATCTGTGATCCATTCTTCTGCTACATACTTTTCGGGTTCTTTTTGATAAGAAACATTATATTGATAGCATAGATTACCCAGTTTAAGAACACATTCATTCTCCTGGCAATGAATAAAAAGGCGGTAAGACAGCAGGGAACAATCCAGGGAAAGAGCTGTTTTGGAAAACACCAGATACTCCTCACCAGCGACAACCAGGCCTCCTTTTATTTTATCGCTATAGACAAGCCGGGTATTTTCATTTAATACCTGTTCTTTCAGCCACTGATTCATTAACTCGTATGTTTGTTCTGCTGAAAGCGAATGGGTTTCAATTTTCCTGGAGAAAACAACCTTTCCCTCTTCCTCGGTAACCGCACCGGACAGATACCTTTTATTACTCTCTTGCTGGCTGAATAATATAGTTGGAATAAATGCTAAAAGTAAGAGTAAATGTTTCATGGTAAAGAAATTTTATTTTTACAAACATACAAAAAACCCTCGCATAATAAGTTATACGAAGGCTAAATATCATTTTTTTAATTTTATTGTTGTTCAAGCCATTCCTTTAGTGCATCTACCAATAATTGGTTTTCGGCAGACGATTGAGTAGATAAGCGAAAATAGGTTTCATCGAGTCCGCGGAAATTGGATGCATCCCGGATCAGGATGTTATATCTATCCAAAAGATACTTTTTCAATTCCGAAGCTACTCCTTTTTTTAGTCTTACCAGGAAGAAGGTTGTAGAGGTAGGTAAAACCTCCAGTCCGTCTAATTTACTTAACTGATAGATAAATTCAGCTGTTTCCCGTTGCCATTTCCGGATAGGCAAAGTAAACTGAGCCGGGTGGATAAGGATGTATTTACTTGCTTCAATGGCAAATGTATTAATAGACCAGGGGATAATATATTTGTTCAATTCGCTAATTGTATCTGCCGGAGCTACAATGTATCCGATCCGTAGTCCGGGCACTTTATAGGCTTTGGATATGGAATGTACCAATATCAGATTCGGATTGTTTTTTACATCCGAAGGTTTTAACTGGTCTTCTGTTGAAAATGCTTTATATGCCTGGTCGATTATAAAAATAGTATTACGGTTAGCAGCAATCAGTGATAATAATTCCGTACGGTGTAATAGTTTTCCGTCCGGATTATTGGGATTTGCAATCCAGCACAGGTCTTGTCCTTCCAAAGAAAGATTACCGAGGTCATCGGAGGTTGGAAAAAAACTTATGGTATGCTCATGTAAACGACATGCGTCTTCATATTCTACAAAGGAAGGAACTGCAATAATAGACCGGGCACCTCTGAAAGCCTGTGCGACCAGATAGAAAGCTGATACCGAACCATTGGTTACCAATACATTTTCTTCCTGCATTTCATGCCGGCGGGTCAGCAACCTCCTTAGTGAAGCAGCATCCGGCTCCGGATAATGGGTTATTGCATTGAAGTTGGAAACCAGATAATCTTTAAGTTTATCCAGACTGGCACCATGCCATACATTAGAACTAAAATTGATTTTTACCTCTCCTGTGGTATTGTAAAAATCATCACCGTGACCGAATAGCATATTGTTTTATTTTTAATAAGTGACTTTGTTAACTAAAAGAGCTACAAAAGTACTAATCTTTTTGGCTTTTTCTATCAATTGACTTATAGATCACATCCTGTATGCGGGTACGTATTTCCAGAGTACTTAATTTGGTATTCACCCTGGTAGGATTGACTCTATTACTGAGGAAAATATAAAGTAACTGGTTGTCAGGATCTATCCAAAAAGCAATTCCTGTAAAGCCGGTATGCCCGTATACTGCCTGTGGTGTTAAGGCGCCGCAGGGAGACCCTTTGGGATTACCCATAGCAAGCTTATCAAAGCCCAGTCCGCGCCGGCTGGAAGGACTTTTGGTTTGGGTAAATAACCGGCATGTTTCTGTTGAAAGATATTTTTCTCCTCCATACATACCCAGGTTCAGTAAAAGCTGCATAGGTTTAGCCAGATCGTTCGCATTGGAAAAAAGGCCGGCATTCCCGGAGACGCCTCCCTGAAACGCCGCAGCTTCATCATGTACATACCCTCGTAATAACTGTCTACGTATAAACTGGTCGTTTTCTGTCGGCACAATAAGCGTGGTATCCATTTTCCTCAGCGGGTTATAAGTGGTATGCCAGGCACCCAAACGAGAATAAAAATCGGTGTCCAATAATTTATCCAGTGGTTGCTGTAACTGGTTCTCGACCATCAATTGCAACATTATAAAATTAATGCAACTGTACAGATACTTCCCACGTGTACGTAAGCGGGAATCGGCTATCTGATCAATAATCGTATCACGAAACGTATCATTCAGAAAGAAATGCCGGGCAACTTCTGTATTGAAGCCCGGTTTCCGGGTAGTTGAAACCAACCCAGGCAGAAAAGAAAAGTCATTACGAACATAGGTTTTGGCATCTAACTGAACCGGGTGGGAGGCATCTTTTGCACCGCTGTATAAGCTGCCTTTATAACTATTTTTATCAATTACAGTTGTATAAAAGTTAATGGTTGGTGTTACGCCCGATTGATGAAAAAGAAGTTCGCGGATCGTAAGGCTTTCTTTATTGGAGCCCCGGAATTGAGGAACAAACTCAGAAATCTTACTTGTTAAAGTAAACTTTTTCTCATCGTAAGCTTTCATAACGGCCAATACAGTGGCAATGCCTTTAGAGGCAGAAGCCAAATCATACACAGAGTTCTCATTTACCGCCTGTTTTTTAGTATAATCATAATAACCGAAAGATTTATTATAAATAATCATTCCGTCTTTAGCCACAAGAACCTGACAGCCCGGATAGGCATCTTTGGCTAATCCTTCTTCCACTATATCATCGATCTCAGACAAACGGCTCGCGTCTATCCCTACTTCTTCCGGCAGATGATAGCCTAAGCGGGTCTGTTCCGTAAAATATCCTGTTCCTGCAAAATAGAGTCCCGGAATAGATACCGGTAGCTTTCCTTTTGCCGGAATACCTCCGAAAATAAGCTGTGCGGCATATTGTTGCGAAAGAGGGGTACTTTCATAGGCCATTACTACCGCTTTAGCCTGCTCAATCGATGCTTTATAGTCTTTACAGAAATAGGGAAGTGTAAAGAAAGCATATACCAGCTCTTTTCGGGCAGCCAGTTGCCGTAAGGCCTGACTTTCCGGTATCCTTACAGTGTGTACCCCACAAATAATTGTATCATATTGGTCAAGTTTATTATATACCTGCTGTACCTGGGCTGCTGTGGAATTACGGCTGATACTGAATTGTGGAATATCCGCATACCGGTTTAGCATGGTTTGAAACTCGTTTCCAGCTTGTTCGCCTATCGAAAGGACGGCCACCTTTTTAGTGTCTAGTTCTCTTACAGGCACAAAAGAAGATTCATTTTTTAACAGCGTCATAGCCTCTGCATTCAGTTTTGCTGCCAGCCATTCAGCATGGGGAGTATTTAGCCGTTCGGAGAGTCCTTTTGTATCAATAGGCTGGTAGGTATTGAGCCCTAAGATATATTTATATTGCAATACCTTTATACATTTCGCTTCGATATCCCGTAAACTTAATATCCCCTCTTCAATGGCAGTTTTGATAGCCTTAAAATCAGAAACCGGATTTGCCGGTGCCAGTAAAATATCATTTCCGGCTAGCAATGCCAGGACGCAGGGATTATCCGAATTACGGGTGGAAGCACCTTTCATAGCCAGCGCATCGGTAAAAGCCAGACCAGTAAATCCTAATTGTTCTTTTAAAAGTCCGGTAACAACCGGCCGGGATAAAGAAGTAGGGCGATTGGTGGTTTTATCGAGTGCAGGGATAAATAGGTGAGCAGTCATGATTCCCCCGAAACCACTGTTTATATAGCGTTTAAAGGGCAACAGTTCTACAGAGTCCAACCGGGCCACGGAATGGCGGACTGTTGGCAATGTATAATGAGAATCCTCAGAGGTATCTCCATGTCCGGGGAAATGTTTGGCTACAGATAACACACCTTCGCTTTCCAATCCCTGGGAATAGGCAATCCCTTTTTCGGCAACCGCATCCGGGTCTTCTCCGAACGAACGTAAACCGATTACCGGATTAGCCATATTACTGTTTACATCAATATCCGGGGCAAAGTTTACCTGGATACCCATTTTACGACACTGGCGGGCTACTTCTTTTCCATATTCCACAATCAGCCGGTTGTCTTCAATAGCTCCCAGCATCATATTTTTAGGAAAGCGGGTGGTACCTGTCAGGCGCATGGATAGCCCCCATTCACCATCCAGTGCCACAAGCATCGGTATATGGCAGGCCTTTTGTAAGCTGTTTGTTACTTCCGCTTGGGTTACTGCATCTCCCTTATGAAATAAAATTCCCCCTATCTTCAACTCATTTATATAGCGAAGTAGCTTTTGCATATTACGGGTATCAGGTTTGGGATCGGCTATAACCATAAAAAGCTGGCCGATACGCTCGTCATATGAGAGTGTATCGAAAATAGAATCAACCCAATGATTCATTTTTTCTTTATCGGCTTTACGATATAATTCAGGAACTGTCTGCGAAAAAAGTGATGTTATATAAAACAGACTTATGGTAATAATCAGAAAAGTTCTCATCCTCACGTTATCAATTTTTCTTCAAAATAATTATTTCACATGATATATTTCTTATTAAACAATTTATCCGGCAAGAAAGATTAAAAACCAGTTTATAATAAGTAACCGGCAAATTATCCTTTTTACTTATATATCAAATTTCTAAGAAGTAAATATACTGAATTTATTCCTAATCGGTTTGGTGATTTAATAAATGTTTTGTTACTTTATATCCGCTTTACGTAATCTCTGGCGGGAAAAGTAGCCCGTTATATTGCGTTTCAATAAAAATTACAATTAAAAAGCTATAAAACAATGGATTTAATTAAGATTGCAGAAGAAGCATTCGCTACTAAAAAGGAACTTCCTTCTTTCAGAAGTGGTGATACTATTACTGTTGCTTACCGTATTAAAGAAGGTAACAAAGAACGTATCCAGCAGTACAGAGGGGTTGTGATCCGTATTTCCGGCCACGGCGACAAAAAACGCTTCACTGTTCGTAAAATGTCTGAAAACGTAGGCGTGGAAAGAATTTTCCCTATGGATTCTCCATTTATCGAGAGTGTAACAGTTAATAAAAGAGGTAAAGTTCGTCGTGCTAAATTGTACTATCTGCGTGGACTTACCGGTAAAAAAGCAAGAATCAAAGAAAGAAGATATTAATGATCTGGATTCGATTGCCATACAGAAAGCAGCCTTCCTAATGGGAGGCTGCTTTTTTATTTACTTTTTTCGAACCTTATATAATGAAAAAAGGTAGAGGATATCTATCAACTACCTTTTTAGAATTATCCCAATTAATTTATACAAAATAAACCTTATAATTTAACTTTGTAGAAACGTTCGCTAAGTGTGTAAGTGACTGTGATACCATAAATATGTTTAATAAAAATATTGGTATCAAAGTAAGTTGCATCATAGAAAAGGCTCGGATTAAGCCGTCCGTTCAGAACCGGCAGATCAAATCCAATACTACCTCTAAAGTTATATCCGTTACTGTTCCCGAGCTTCATATAATGATTACCCACACTGATTCCGGCTTTATAACCTACTTTTTTCCAATAGTTATCTGAACTAAAACCATCCGGAAAATATTTTATTCCTGCCTGAATTGTATGCGCATCTACAAATTTTACTCCACTTGCATTCGAAGAGATCTTACTGTATTGCGTATAATCATAATCCAGCGCATACGTCCACTTTTTATATTGTAAAGAGGTACCTACCCCGATCGTTTGTGGTAAATACTGGGTTATTTTTCTTTTAGATGTTTCTACCTGACTATAGGTAGAAGTCAATGTGTAATTATTATCTAATTTAATTTGTTGGGAATATCCATAAACTGCTCCGACAGTAAGGTATGCTTCTCTTGACAAAGGACGATGATATTGCACTCCAAAATCTGCATAAAAATTTGATGTAAAGCAATTTTGATTCATTGACATGGAAGCCTGGGTTTCCCTGAAATCTAAGGTGCCAAATATATAGCTTAGATTTATACCAACAGAAAACCGATTGGTTAGTTTTAATGAATTTGTCAGATAAACCTTATTTATACTTCCATTACCGGTATAAGTACTTGTTACTGTTCCTGAGGTACCTTCCACGGGTTCTGTACTTGTAAAATAATACCCCACACTGCTATAAGGCTTTAATCCAACTGCCACATACCATTTAGGGATTAACCGTCCGGCTAATGCGAACTCAGACAGGTTTCCGGAAGTGGCATTATTACTTTTGCCTTTGGATTTATAATATTCAAAACGTGTAAAAGCTGAAACCTCTGCATATAGTTTGCAACTATCCAGATCGGTAAGACCTGCGGGGTTTTCAGTATTTATCAGCCATTCATCACGCATCCCTGTAGATACCCCCCCCATAGAAGCGTTTTGTCCATACAAGCCTTTGGTTATTTCTCCCAGACCATACATAGAATAAGGTGATGAGGTTAAATTGATCTGGGCAGATACAGACAAAAGAGAGCCTGCCAGGAAAAGGGTTATTAATTTAATGATTATCCGCATAATGTCCTATTATAAATTCTGGATTTGAAGTCGGAGT
>JAJPZJ010000181.1 GCA_021204405.1 Tannerellaceae bacterium
ACATTCGTAATTAAAACATTCATATGATGTTCAATAAATCAACGGACATTATGCAGATAATCATCTTTTTAAAACCAAATTGTAATTGATGGTAAAAGTTTTCTCGATAATATGGTTAACTTTGTGTCCGGAAAATCTAATTTGTATTCATGGGAAATATATTCAGGTCACTGTTTTCTGCTTTTGGAAATAATAATCAGAAAGAATCGGAAGAAAAGAATGTACGTAAAAATTTTGATATTCTTAAATACGATGGTATTCGTGCACAACAAATAGGGAAAACAGCCTATGCTATTAAATGCTATACGGAAGCACTTAGTTTATTACCTGATCTGGAAGTGGCGAACTATTTAGTATCTCTGTACACCTCAGTCAATCAATATGACCAGGCTTTGGAAGTGATAAATAATCTGCTTGTTTCCTTACCTGAAGAACCGGATGCTCTCTATTTGCGGGCATATGTGTATCACTTAATGAAGGAAGAGGAAAAAGCCGTTGTTGATTGTGAAGGGATGCTGCAAATAGTTCCTGAAAACATACCGGCTTATCTGTTGTTAGCTAAAAGCAGAAAGAATCTTGGGGATTATCTGGGAGCAATTGCTGCATTAACGAAAGCGTTGGCTGTTAAAGAAGATTTGCAGGAGGCATATCTCTTACGCACGGAAGTGCTCTGTGTGCTGGAACAATATACAGAAGCTTTAAGCGATATAGAGAAGTTGATAGAATTACAGCCGGAAGAAGAATTAGCCTATCTGTTCCGGGGGAAAATTATGGAACAACTGAATAAAAATGAAGTTGCCCTCACGGATTATCAGCAGGCAATGGAATTAAACCCATTTAATATGGAAGCTCCTATCTTATATGGATCTTTATTGCTTAAGCTTGAAAAAACTACAGAGGCAATAGCCTTTTATGATGAGATAATAGAGATCCATCCGGACTTTGCAAAAGCATATGCCGAACGTGGACGTGCAAAAAATATGCAGGGAGATAAAGAAGGAGCACTGGAAGACCTGAAAAAATCCCTTGAATTGGATCCGCAAGGAGAAAATGCTCAGAAGTTTGAAGGAAAACATGCTAATTTTGATGACCTTTATAAAGGAGGAATCTTTTAACAGGAAAGAATAGTTGGTAGATTTTTTCTTCCGTTTTTTATCTTTGAATGCTAACCGGATATAAGTTCGGTCAATACTATTAGTATAATACAGGAAGTTGTATAACCCTTTTAGCCGTGAAAGAAAGTACAGAAAATATATTTCGCTCTATTTTCTATAAGTACTATCCTGGTCTTCTTTTTTATGCTACTCGTTTGTTGGGGGAGGAAGATGCTGAAGACGTAGTGCGGGATGTCCTTGTAGAACTTTGGTGTAGAAAAGATTTACTGGAAGCAGGAAATTCTCTTCAGGCTTATCTGTACCGCATGGTATATAATAAATCCGTTAATATCTTAAAGCATAGGGATGTACAGGAAAAATATTGTATCGCTCAGGAGGAAATCAATCGCAAACGGACAGCCTTCTATCAACCCGATAAAACCGATATAATTTCTCTCCTTGAAAATGCTGACCTGAGGAAAGAACTTTATCTTTCTATTAATGATCTACCCGATCAATGCCGTAAAATATTTAAACTAAGCTATATACATAACATGAAAAATAAAGCCATTGCTGAATTGCTGGATATCTCTGTCCGGACTGTGGAAGCCCATATGTATAAAGCTTTAAAATTTTACGTGAAAAGCTTCACCACCTCATCACAGTCTTATTAATATATGTAGGGGTATGAAGACTGATAATATAAAATATTCCGGAAAAAGACTAGGTAATTTCTTCTATGAAGTTGTGTTATTAATAGGTTAAGACAAAAAGATGAAAAAACTAGATGAAGAAATATTAGTAAGATACCTTAATAAAGAGGCTTCTGAAGAGGATTTGAATTATATTTTATCTTATCTGGAAAGTTCGGAAGAAAATGCCCGCCGTTTCTTTAAGATAGAAGAGATGCTGGAATTAAGCAAATATGAGATGACTGGGACAGATTTACTTCTCCGGAAAGCTGAAAAACGCATTATTAAAAGAATAAATAACATTCAGAAAGATCAGTTAAGAATCAAAAGAAAGGAACGGATATATCGCTATACTGCTGCCATATTCCTGTTGGCTTTGGTTACCTTTAGTAGCTTATATGGATACAAAGAATTGGGAGTTAAAAAGGAACAGTTTGTAGAGTGGTTTGCCAGCGAATCTGTTAGGGAAATTGAATTACCTAATGGTTCCAAAATATGATTGAACCAAGCCAGCTATCTTAAATACAGTACCGGTTTCGGAAATGAAAACCGCTGTATTTATCTGGAGGGGGAAGCTTATTTGATGGTAAAACATGATAAAGTCAATCCTTTTGTTGTAGAGAGTGAGGCTTTACAGGTAAAAGTATTAGGAACATCTTTCAATTTTAAAAATTCCCGCCATAGCGATTCTGCCGAGGTATCTTTATTAGAGGGAGAAGTTGAGGTGAAAGGGAATGCCGGTGAAGGGATGATTATCTTATCGCCCGGGCAGCGGGCTGAGCTGGATAAAGTACGTGGACGTCTTCAGGTAAAGGAGGTAGATACCGACCTCGATGTTGTCTGGCACAATGATCTGATACCCTTTAGGAAAGCAACTCTGTTTTATATTATAGAGGTATTGGAGCGATTTTACGATGTAACCATTGTGGCGGCTCCGGATCTTACGATTACTAATACTTACTCAGGAGTATTAAGAAGAAAAGATAGTATTGAATCTATATTAATGTCTTTACAACATTCTATTCCGATTGGTTTTACCATAGAAGGTAAAACCATCTATATTACTTCCTTACAAAATAAATAATAAGTAGTTGCATATATGTCCGGTTAATGTCCGGATTCATATTCCGGGAAATAGATTTTCCTGTAGATAAATAATGCTAAAAATAAAGAAAAAAATTGATGTAGCAACTAAGTATTTCCTTTTAAGAACTTGTAATATTAACACGCAGGCAAATGAAAAAGAGAATAACCCCCCTGTGAATATTCATTGTTAACTAATTTATTAATTGTATGAAAGGAAATCAATTACTACTTAAGCCAAAAGTTCATTTGGTTTGTTTGATTTTTTTTGCTAACTATGGTTTCTAACCCATGGTTAAATGCACAACTAGCCCTGAGTTCTACAAGAACTACTCTTGGTGCTGTCATTAACGAGATCAAATCACAAAGTGATTATCAGTTTTTTTATGATGATAAACTATCCGGTTTATCGGTTGAAGGTATTTCTGTTCAGGATGCAACGCTTACTCAATTGCTGGATGAAGTGCTGAAAGGATTAAATGTGACTTATAAAGTTGAAGATAAAATTGTTTATCTGTCAGAAAAAGAGAGTGGCACCTCAGTACAACAACCGGGAAAAGAACGCCAGGTCAGTGGTACAGTTCTGGACTCCTTCGGTGATCCGTTAATCGGCGTAAATGTGGTGGTAAAAGGTACAACTAACGGTTCGATTACCGATTTCGATGGAAATTATACCCTCAATGTTTCTGAAGCAGACGCTGTTCTGGTATTCTCCTATATCGGTTATAAACCGGAAGAGGTAGCATTGAATAATCAGCAGGTAGTGAACATTACATTATCTGATGATACGCAATTAATCAGTGAAGTTGTGGTTACAGCGTTAAGTATCAAACGTGAAAAGAAAATGTTGGGATATGCAGTACAGGATTTGAAGTCCGACGAACTGAATATGACCGAAGATCCTTCCGTAACCAGTGCACTACAGGGAAAAATAGCAGGTTTACAAATGAATACTTCTGCTACCGGATTAGGAGGTTCCACAAAAATCACCATCCGTAGTAATTCTTCTCTATCGGATAATAACCAGCCATTATGGATTGTGGATGGTGTTCCATTCAGTGATACCAATAATTCGGATGCCTCTTTCTTCGGAGGTGTCGACCGTGGAGGCTCTGCCGTCGATATTAATCCGGAGGATATTGAATCTATCTCTGTCCTGAAAGGCCCGAATGCTGCTGCGCTTTACGGATCGCGTGCCGGTAATGGTGTGATTTTGGTAACAACTAAAAAAGGAACTAAAAAAGATGGCTTTGGCGTAAACTATAGTAGTAATTTTACCTGGAGTACTGTAGCTGAAACACTGGAAATGCAACGTCGTTACGGACAGGGTACAAGAGGTGAATACGATGCTAACTCTTCATTAAGTTTCGGTCCTGTATTGGATAGTTCTATGGTAACAGCCTGGAACGGAGAACAACTCCCTTATAGTAATTATGGAAATAAACTGAAAGACTTTTTCAATACAGGTTTTACCCAGAACCACAATGTGGCTATTGGGAATGTAACTGAAAAATCACATTTCCGTGCTTCATTTGGTAGCTCGGAAAATAAAGGTTTGTTCCCGGATGAGAAGTTAGGCAAAATCAATGTCGACCTAAATACGGGAATAGAATTTAATAAATATCTATCTGTAGATGGAAAAATCTCTCTTTCACGTACAAAAGCCGAAAACCGTCCTTATTATGGTTCTTACGGGGCAGTATCACAGTTAATTAATATCCCTAACAACGTTCGTTTGTCCGACCTTAAAAACTACCAGACAGCAGATAAAGTGCATAACAACTGGTTTGGTCCGGATGCGAGCTACCGCAACCCTTATTATGTAACCGACCAGTTCCGTAACTCAGATGAGCGCTGGCGTGCTTTTGGTTATTATGGAATGAAAATAAACTTTACAGACTGGTTGCATCTAAGTGGTAAATATGCATTCGACTATCATCGTACCCGTCTGCAATCAACTGATGCCGGAGGGGGTATTTCGGAAAGTAGTGTAACGGACATTACCAATGACTATATGACCCGTGGAGAAGAAAACTTTTTCGAATCAAATGCTGAATTTGTCTTAATCGGTGATAACCGGATCAACGATAACTTCCGTATTGGCTATACAGTGGGTACTAACTTTATGTACCAGCATTTTGAAAGCTTGTCTGCTACAGTTAATAATATGGTTGATAAAAATAATTGGATATTCAATGCAGCGCAGCGTCTCACAAGCGGTGCCAATAATACCCGTGAACGGGCAACCAACTCTGTTTTTGCTTCAGCGCAGTTTGCTTTCCGCGATTACCTGGCGTTAGACCTGACAGCACGTAACGACTGGTCGTCTACCTTGCCAACTGATAATAACTCTTTCTTCTATCCTTCTGCAAACGTAAGTTTCGTAATAAGTGATTTTATGAACTCTATTGACCAACCTCTACCTGATTGGGTAACATTTGCAAAAGTACGTTTATCTGCCGCACAGGTAGGTAAGGATACTGACCCTTACCAACTTTATAATACCTATTCCTATAAATACGAAAATAGTTTACTTGTTCCGGATAAGTCCAATGTGAAGATGAATGAAAACCTAAAACCGGAGATCTCTTCTTCGTATGAAGGGGGTATTGATATGAAGTTCTTTAATAATCGCCTGGGCTTTGACTTTACTTACTATCACAGCTGTACTAAAAACTAGATCATGAAAATACCGGCTCCGGCTCCATGGAGTGGCGGACAGATGGTAAATGCCGGTCTGATCGTTAATAAAGGATTTGAATTGAGTTTGTATGCTACAGTGGTACAAACAAAAGACTTTACTTTCGACATGAATGTAAACATGTCTAAAAATAAATCCTTGGTAAAAGAACTGGCTGAAGGAGTAGATTATATGTACTTTAATGGCGACTCTTATTTCCCCGTAAATGTGGGAGCACGTGTAGGAAAGCCATTAGGCGAGATCTATGCAAAAAGCCTTTATAAACGTTCGGATGATGGACAATTAATTATCAACGAATCTACCGGGCGCCCTGTAAAAGTTGCAAGCGACAATGCATTGGAATATGTACTCGATAATCCGATCGGTAATATTGAACCTAAAATGCTGATGTCGGTAGCACCCACTTTCAGCTACAAAGGCATCACCTTATCGGCTCTGTTTGATATGAAATTCGGTGGCGAAATCGTTTCGGTATCGGAAGCCATGGCAACCAGTTCCGGTCTGGCAAAAAGAACAGAAAACCGTGGAGAAGGTAACGACTGGATGATTGTTGTGCCGGGTGTATATGAAGACGGCAGAACCAATACAACCCCGATCAGTGCACAAACCTATTACCAGAGTTTGGGAGGTTCCAGTGCCGCTATGGCCGAAGAATTTGTTTACGATGCATCTTATATCAAACTGAAAGAACTGGCAATCGGATACCGTTTCCCGGCAAAAATGCTGAAAGCAACTCCCCTGAATACATTGAGTGTATCATTTGTTGCACGTAACCTGGCTTACCTGTTGAAACATACACCCGGCACCAGCCCTGAAGGTGGGTATGACACCACTATGTTCTCGCAGGCAATCGACTTTACTGCCGTACCTTATACCCGTACATTCGGTTTTTCAATTAATGTTGGATTCTAATACTTAAAAGAACAGGATTATGAAACAGAATATATTAAAACTATTATTAATAAGTCTGGTATTCTCTTTTACTGCATGCCATGACTTTGAAGAATTAAATACAGACAAATCTAATCTTCCGTATGTTCCCGGAGAGGTAGATAGTTCGGTAAGTGGTGAGGGAATTGATATTGATTATGAACTCAGCGAAACTGAAATCGAAGAATTGAGAACAGGATTGAGCGCAATCCCAAATATCTTCGCTAACTTTACCTATGAAGGTGCTTATAATGACTATCAAATTACTACCAACCTTACACATGACATATATGCTGGATACTTTGCCAATAACACGCCAAGTTTCCATGAAAGCAGTCCTACCTATGTATATCGGGATGACTGGTCAAAAAGACGTTGGGAGCATTTTTATGATGATCGTACTGCTGCTGAATACGCACAACTGATAAAAACTTTCTACTTTGTAGACCGCGATTATTATAAAAATGTCTTTTACATTACCCGTATTTATTATGCCTTCCTGTTATCTATGCATACGGATACCTATGGCAATGTTCCTACGGAATATTATGTAAAAGGCTTACTGCCGCCTGACCTGAATGTAAATTATACTTCACAATCGGAAGTATACAATATTATTTCCAGTTACTGGATGAAGCAATTAGAATGATCGACCCGGATGACGGATCGCAATTTATGTTTGATTCGGGCGACGACAGATGTTTCCAGGGTGATATCCGCAAATGGCTACGCTTTGCCAATACTTTGCGCTTACGTTGTGCGCTTCGTATATCCAATGCAGATCCGGAAACAGCACGTACACAAGGTGAAGCTGCTTTGCTGAATGATTATGGTTTGATGCAGTCTAATGCCGATAATATGCGTACGGTTCCTAAATATGCACCGGTAGCACAAGGTGGAACCGACGATGGTGGTTCTGAGAATATCTACTGCCTGATGTGTTTTGACTGGGCAATGGGGGCTGTGATGACAAAAGATCTTTCGAATGCCTATAACGGACAATCCGCTGTATTGGATGCCCGTTGTGAAGTATTATGGTGGCGCCCTTCTCCGTATGAAGACATTCTCCTGGACCGGGAGTCGGCGAATACCTATAACGGAATGCGTGTGGGTGATCCTGAAATTCACGAAACAAATGCTACTCAATACTATTCTGTTATCCGTAAACTGAATGGGGCAGACCAGAAACAGCTGGATCCGAACCATTGGTTCAGCTATGCCCGCGAGATTGTGTGGTTAGGTTATTCCGAAAGCCTGTTTTTACGTGCCGAAGCTGCATTAAGAAGCTGGAATGGTGCGGATGGCACAGCAGAAGAATTATTTAAAGCAGGCATCAGAGCCTCTTTCGACTATTATGGTGTAAGTGCACAGGCAGAAATTATATCAACAGCCTAAAAACCGATGCCTTCAATGGTAGTGACAGGGAAGCTATGCTGGAGCAGATCATTACACAGAAATGGCTGGCCGTATTTCCGAATGGTAATGAAGGATGGGCTGAATTCCGTCGTACCGATTATCCGGCCTTGCTGAATATCGTCGAAAATAACTCTGACGGTGATGTACCGGCTAATAAATTCATTAAACGTATTAAATATCCCGACAGTGAAGGCACCAACGAAAACTGCCCTGCTGATAATTCACAAGGTGCCCGGGTATGGTGGGATATCGCCGACACGAATGACGACAGTGGCCAGCGTCGCCAGCCTAATAATTTCCAGACATTTTCAGTATCCAGTTTATTTAAATAATGGTTAGTCTTATATCTGAAAGTCCTGTAAGGATGATATAATCCAGCCCAGGACGTGAGTCCTGGGTTTAAGGTTCAAAGATTGTAAGTGCTGTAAGTACGAAACAGATAATCTGTTGCTATTGCATGTCGTACTTACAGCACTCTTTTTATTGCTTTTTTAGACCTGGCACTTGCGTACCAGGCTAGACTGGTATGTCCTTGCAGGACTTAACAAAAGAAATCTTAGTACCCTTGTAAACAGTCCGGGGAATATTTCCCTTAATTTAATCTTTCAACAGTATTTTGAGGTATTCCTTTTCTTCTAAAAAAAGCCGCCAACTGTTTGTTTATTAAAAAAAGGCCATATCTTTATACCCCAAATTGGAACGAAAAATAATAATAAATATATAGAAAAATGAAAAGAACATTCCAACCTTCCAACAGAAAAAGAAAGAACAAGCACGGCTTTCGTTCAAGAATGGCTACTGCTAACGGCCGCAGAGTATTAGCAGCTCGCCGTGCAAAAGGAAGAGCTAAATTAACAGTTTCAGACGAATACAACGGATAATTGACATCTGTTAAAAGATTTTTATAAAGAAAGTAAGGGTTTTTACTAAAAAGCCTTACTTTCTTTGTTTTAAACACTTTCTTTTCTACTTTTGGATTGCCTAGCAATAATATAAAATAGAATGAAATTTTCTTTTATCAACATATTAAAGAACTCTATTGTCGCCAACCTGGTGTTAGCGGCAATTATTGCATTAGTACTTATCTATGGTGCTCTGAAATGGCTGGAGGTGTACACACACCATAACCAGGGAGTAGTAGTACCCGATGTAAAGGGTCTGAAAGTAGCAGAAGCAGCAGCATTCTTAAAGAATAGCGGGCTGCGTTATAGTGTGATCGATTCGGTTTATTCCAAATCCGTAGAACCGGGTGCTATTGTAAAAGTAGTACCTGCCGTAGGAGCTAAGGTGAAAGAAGGACGTATCGTCTTTATTACGGTAAATGCCCTTACCTCACAAATGGCGCCTATCCCGGATGTGGAAGATATCTCTTTCAGGCAATCGTATGCTATTTTAAAAGCAAGCGGATTTGGGTCGGTTGAAATAGAATATATACCGGGTGAGTTTAAAGATCTTGTGATGGATGTGACCTGGGAAAACCGTTCGCTGCGTGAAGGCGAAATGGTTCCGCTTTCCGCCCCGCTGGTATTGAAAGTCAGTAGCGGAGAGACTGAGATTCAGGAAGAAGATTCTTTAAACCTACCCATTCAGCATCTGGATAGCGAAGATGAAAGTTGGTTTTAATTCGTATGGACGATTATCTGAATGAAATAGATGATGAGCAGTTAGATGAACTGCAGGGGCCGGATGAAGAAAGTACCGGCCAGCTATATGAACATTTTCATTTTGTAGCCGATCGGGGTCAGACCATGATACGGATAGATAAATATCTGGTAGATCGTCTGATGAATGCTACACGTAACCGGATCCAAATGGCAGCCGAAGCCGGATGTATCCTGGTAAATGATAAACCGGTAAAAAGTAATTACCGGGTAAAGCCTTTCGACGAAATATCGATCGTAATGGATAGGCCCCGGCGTGAGCTGGAGATTATTCCTGAAGACATTCCCCTTAACATCGTATATGAAGACCGGAAACTGATGGTGATCAATAAACCGGCAGGCCTTGTGGTGCATCCCGGTTACGGCAATTATACCGGTACGCTGGTGAATGCACTGGCCTGGTATCTTCGTAACGATCCGATCTATGATCCTGAAGATCTGCAGATGGGGCTGGTACACCGTATCGATAAAGATACGTCCGGCCTGCTGCTGATTGCTAAAACTCCAGAGGCGAAAGCCCACCTTAGTTTCCAGTTTTTTAAGAAAACCACGAAACGTAGGTATCATGCATTAGTATGGGGTATCGTGCAGGATGATGAAGGTACGATCGAAGGAAATATAGGCCGGAATCCATATGACCGGATGCAGATGACTGTTTTTCCTGAAGGTGACCAGGGAAAAACCGCAATCACCCATTATAAAGTATTGGAGCGTCTGGGATATGTTACCCTGGTGGAGTGCCGGTTAGAAACCGGACGTACCCATCAGATCCGTGCCCATATGAAATATATCGGACACCCCCTGTTCAATGACGAGAGATACGGAGGTAATATAATCCTGAAAGGAAATACCTCCTCTAAATATAAACAGTTTATCCAAAATTGTTTTGAGTTATGTCCACGCCAGGCATTGCATGCGAAAACACTCGGGTTTACCCACCCTGTTACGGAACAGGAGATGCTTTTCAGTTCCGATCTTCCCGATGACCTGCAACAGGTAATAAATAAATGGCGGGTCTATTCAACTACAAAAGAATTATAAGTATGAAAAGAAATGTTGCTATAGTGGCTGGTGGCGACTCTTCTGAGATCGTCGTATCCCTTAAAAGTGCGGAGGGCATCTACTCTTTTATTGATAAAGAGAAATATAATTTATACATTGCCACACTAAAAGGGAAAGACTGGCAAATCACCCTATCGGATGGGACTCAAACTCCTATTGATAAAAATGATTTCAGTTTTCGTGAAGGAAATGAGGTAAAACAAATAGATTTTGCCTATATAACCATCCATGGAACTCCTGGCGAAAATGGAAAATTACAAGGATACTTTGATATGTTGGGTATCCCTTATTCCAGTTGCGGAGTATTGGCCAGTGCCATAACTTTTAATAAATTTGTATGTAATAACTATCTGCAACATTTTGGTATACATACAGCCTGCTCCATCCGTTTAGTACAGGGACAAACAGTAAGTACTGAAGAAGTTATTGATAAACTGGGACTTCCGCTATTTGTAAAACCTAGTGATGGAGGGAGTAGCTTTGGAGTAACCAAGGTAAAAGAAGCATCCCGGTTACAGGATGCTATACGGAAAGCATTTGCGGAAGGGAGCGAAATAATGATAGAAAGCTTTATCAGCGGAACAGAAGTGACCTGTGGCTGTTATAAAGTAAAAGGGAAACAGGTTGTTTTTCCATTAACAGAAGTTGTAACCGAAAATGAATTTTTTGACTTTGATGCCAAATATAATGGACAGGTAGAAGAGATTACACCGGCCCGCGTTTCCGGCGAGATCACCCAAAAGATACAACGTGAAACCTCACAGATCTACGATCTGGTAGGCGCTAAAGGAATTATCCGGGTAGACTTCATTATACCGGCTGATGGTCAACCGAAAGTACTCGAAGTAAATACAACACCGGGTATGACAGCTACCAGCTTTATTCCCCAGCAGGTACGGGCTGCCGGAATGGATATCAAAGAGGTTATGACTGACATTATTGAAAATGAGTTTAATTAATTAGGTAATTGTCTGAAAGGATAATTTAGCATATCTTTTGTGATATATTATCTGTTCTAATTATAAAAGAAATTATATGGACACAGGAGTTTCTCCTGATTTTGAAGACATCAGACCATTTAACAATGATGAGGTAAAAGATGCGATTGAATCGCTGCTCGACAATAGAGCATTAGAGAGTGCAATCCGTTACATTAAACCCAATCTGGACTGGCAGGAATTTACTGCGGCCATGCGCGCCTGTCAGACAAAGGAAGAGTTTAAGTCGGTAATAGCATATGATGCGGTAATGACGATTGCGAATGCCACCACCTTCACTTTATCAATCTCCGGCAGAAGCCGTTTGCCTAAAGATAAAAGACCTTGTACATTTATCTCTAACCACCGGGATATTGTACTGGATGCCTCTTTCCTGAATGTACTATTGTATGATGTAGGATACGGATTAACCCAGGTGGCTATTGGTGATAACCTACTGATACAACCCTGGATAAAAACGCTGGTCAGATTAAATAACAGCTTTATTGTAAAGCGTGCTGTGACCGGACGCCAGAAATTGCTGGAAAGCAAACGGCTTTCCGAGTATATGCATTATACGATCAAAGAAACAAAAGAATCGGTATGGATCGCACAGCGGAAGGGAAGAGCCAAGAACTCTGACGACCGTACCCAGAGTGGCGTATTGAAAATGTTGGGTATGGGTAGTAGCAAAGATCTCCTTACTAACTTAATGGAGTTAAATATTGTACCTGTTGCCCTTTCATATGAATATGATCCATGCGACTTCCTGAAAGCAAAAGAATTCCAGCAGAAGCGGGATAACCCCGATTTTGTAAAAAGCCAGCGCGACGACCTGCTGAATATGGAAACGGGTATCCTCCATAATAAAGGAAGAGTTCATTTTACTATTGCATCTTCGATTAACGGACAGTTGGCTACACTTGATCCGCAATCAGATAAAAATGATCTGATAGCCGAAGTGGCCTCTATTATAGATCGGGAGATCTATAAGCACTACCGCTTTTATCCCAGCAACTATATTGCTTATGACAAGCTCCATAAAACCCGCCGGTTTAATGACAACTACAGCCTGAAAGAGAAAAAACAATTTCAAGAATATCTTCAGGGCCAATTGGATAAAATTGTTCTTCCCAACAAAGACGAAGACTATCTGCGGGACAGAATACTGGAAATGTATGCCAACCCGCTGAAAAACCATCTGACTACGGTAGAATAATTATATATTTATAAAACCAATTGTTAACTGCCCGGCTATCGAAGCCGGGCAGTTTTCTTATTATACATGTTATAAAGAATAAAAAGACCTTGTTCCCCGCGAAGGCGGGGATCGCATAAGAACCGGCAGTTTCACCAGTGGTATGGGAACCGTTAGTACCTTTGTGTTCCCCGCTTTCGCGGGGAACAAGTACTTAGCGTCGAAGGGGATCTCCAGCTGAATAGTGGTCGGAAGATTTTAATTAATTGATTCTAAACATTAAGTCCCAAAGGGACAGCCTATCCTAGCCCAGGGCATCGCCCTGGGTAGTAAGAATGTCTGGGTAGTAAGAATGTAATAATACCGGAGTGCTGTAGGCACGGCATAAAAACATCATCGTACTAATTTTTTTATATGATTATCCGCATAATGTCCTATTATAAATTCTGGATTTGAAATCGGAG
>JAJPZJ010000018.1 GCA_021204405.1 Tannerellaceae bacterium
TCAAAGCATTAAAACAAAAAGTGAGAGATGATAAAGGGGTTCTCAAATAAAGTTATGTAGAGTTCTCTTTTCCACCCCAGGGAGAAATTAGAAAAGCATCCCAAATCCTCCTTTTCCGTAAATTTTCAGGACATGCTTACGAAAAACGTCAATTTCAACCCATTCGACAAGCTTTTAGCGTGAAATTGTATTATCCTTAAATTCTCTTCATAAATTATATATTTATTTCTTATATAAATACTTCTTATGCGCCAAGAAATATTCTATAATCGATTATATATTTGTCATATACAAATTCAGATTCATAAATATTATAAAAGTAACTTTCGATTTAACTAAAGTAAGCGTTATCGTCTATAAACAATTAGATTTACGATCCTCTGGGATAGAGTGTTGTAAATAACCTTAGATTTCATATATAAGGTATTTAACGTCAGTAAGCAAAAAGTGGCAAGAGCTACCAACCCTGGTAGCTCTTGCCACTTTAACAGGGAAGAAGTTTCTAACCCTCCCTATATATTAAGAGGATTTCCTGTAAGCAGGTGTCCTCTTTCTTTTTATTTATTGGTATGTATAGTTAGTTGCGGGAAGGGGAAATTAATTTTTTGTTCATTAAATGTACGGTAGATCTGCTGGTTGATATCAAAATAAACACTCCAATAATCTGAACTTTCTACCCATACCCGTACTACGATCTCAACCTGAGACTCCCCTAAATTCTTCAATGCTATAAAGGGGACAGGAGATGGTAATATTCTTGTTTCTCCAGCTAAGATACCGGTTATCACCTTTTTTACTTTCTCTATATCTTCCCCGTATTCTATACTGATTATCCATTCTACCCGGCGGGTGGATTGCTTACTATAATTGGTGATTATGCCGCTACTTAACGAGCTATTAGGTACATAAATGGATTTATTATCGGAAGTAGTTAGTAAGGTATGGAAAATCTGTATCTCTCTCACCGTACCTCCTATACTTTGGTATTCGATGTAATCTCCTACCCTGAATGGTTTAAACAGCAGAATGATCAAACCGCCGGCAAAATTAGAGAGGTTACCACTTAATGCCATACCGATAGCGACACCGGCAGAAGCCAGCAGGGCGGCAAAGGATGTAGTCTGGAAGCCTAGGGTACCAATAACCGAAATAATAAGTAATACCGTAAGTACAACATTGATCGTACTGAGTACAAATGTTTTAACAGAGAGATCTAAGTCTCTTTTCCCTAAGACCTGTTTAAGTATTTTATTCAATGTTTGTATCAGGAATCTTCCTATCAGATAGATCAGGCAGGCTTTCAGGATAGTCCATCCCAGCCGGGCGCCTTCTGTAAATATAAATTCCGTAATCTTTTCCAATCTGAGTTCCTCGGGGATAAACAGTAGTAAATTGTTCATTTTGATTTAACTATTTTATATATAAAATGCTATTAAGATTTAAAACGAGTCAAAGGTATAACTAATTCATTTACGAATCAATATCTTTACATCCAATTTACTACTTCTTATTTCGTTGTACAGGCAAATACATGTGCAACATTAATACTCTTTACAAATAGAAATATGAAACACACTCTTTTACTCATCTTCATTTTTTGTATCTCCGTGTATACCAGTACAGCTCAAACGTACGAAGAGTTTATCAGTAAAAGCTATGATTATCTGGAACAGGAAGATTATCTATCTGCCGAAGAAAGTTTACGGGCAGCCATGCGTCTGGAGCCGGCTAATCCTCATAATTATGCACTCCTGACCAACCTGGGGACGATTCAACGTAGGCAGGAGAAAAAAGAGGATGCTATCTTATCGTACACGGCGGCGTTAAGCCGGCAGACCAGTAATGTGATGATCCTGGAAAACCGTGCTTCCCTATATGCAGAGATGGGAGAAACGGAAAAGGCGATCAACGATTATACGACCTTATTACTTACTGACCCGATCCATGAGGAGGCATTGTATGCAAGAGGATTGCTTTTTCTGCAAAGCAGGAATTTTCTTTGGGCGGAACAAGATTTTGACCGGTTATTGGAAATAAATGAGAAGTCTGTACGTGCCCGGGTGGGTCATGCTGTACTTGAAAAGATGCGGGGAAATTATGAAGAGAGCGAACGCATTTATAATTACCTGATCAGTGAGCGTCCGCGTGATTGGTCTTTATATGAAGGAAGAGCCGACCTCTATTTTATGATGAATAAAAACGGGCGTGCCATAGCTGATTTAAACAGGGTGTTTGCAGAAACAACTCCTACTGCTGCGTTATATGTATTACGAGCCAAAGTAAAACTGGCACAATATGAGAGAGAGGCAGCTATAAAAGATTTAAAGCAAGCTGAGGAGATGGGGTATGACCAGGAGATAATAGATGAGTTAATGCGGTTAGCGAAATAAAAAGGTTGAATGAGTAGTTAGGGAACCTCTTCAAGGTTTCACCCGGAATAAAATCAATAGCCCAGGGTATCGCTTTCAGCTCAACCCTGGGCTATTGATTAATCCCCGCCGGGGTTATTTTCCCCGGCTTGATCGTAAGGCTGTTAAATTCTCTTCCCTTAGTCCTGCAAGGACGGTATATCCTAGCCCAGAGCACCAGCCCTGGGTAGTAGGAATATGATAATATCAGAGTGCTGTAAGCACAGCATAAAAATCTACATAAGATCAAATTTTTATTATATCGTACTTACAGCACTCAAAAAAAACAATATCAACTACCCAGCACTCCGTACTGGGCTAGGATAGGTCGTCCTTGCTGGACTAAAAGGGAGAGAGTTTAAAGCCCTGATACTTGATCGGGGAGCTACTTCTGTTTTTTAGTCAGCCTCTTATGATTATAGCAATAATAGTATTATTATTTCTTTGCTATATAATCAGCGATCCAGTCGCCAACTTCGCTTGTTTTGTATGCTTTTCCGTTTTCTGCAATATCTTCCGTAACCACATCAGCAGCCATAGAAGCAGTAACAGCTTCCCGGATCAAGGCGCCTTCTTTCATCAGGTTAAATGCGTATTCAAACATCAGGGCAGCACTTAAGATGGTAGCCAATGGGTTGGCAATATCTTTACCTGCAGCTTGCGGATAGGATCCGTGGATCGGTTCGAACACCGAGGTGTGGACACCAATGGAGGCAGAAGGCAGCATACCTAACGATCCTGTAATAACAGAAGCCTCATCGGTAAGGATGTCGCCAAACATATTTTCGGTAACCATTACATCGAAGCTTTTCGGCCATTGAACCAGGCGCATCGCTGCATTATCGACAAACATGTATTCTGTTTCAACGTTCGAATATTCCTTTTCAATCTCCTGTGCAACCTGGCGCCATAGGCGTGATGTAGCCAGGACATTGGCTTTATCAACAATTGTTACTTTTTTACGGCGTTTTTGTGCGTACTGGTAAGCCAGGCGTACAATGCGGTCGATCTCTTCACGGGTGTATACGCAAGTATCGTAAGCAGTATTCCCATCTTCACTTCTTCCCTGCGGACGGCCAAAGTACATTCCTCCCGTCAGTTCACGGATACACATAAAGTCGGCACCTTCGATCAACTCCGAACGAAGGGGAGATTTATGTAATAAAGAAGGGAAGGTGGTTACCGGACGGATGTTGGCAAAAAGCCCCAGCTTTTTACGCATAGCTAACAAACCTTGCTCAGGACGTACCTTGACAGAAGGGTCGTTATCATATTTAGGCGAACCGATAGCTCCGAAATACACAGCGTCGCTCTGCATACAAAGTTCGTGTGTTGCGTCGGGGTAAGGATTACCGGTAGCATCGATTGCGCAGGCGCCCACCAATGCTTCTGTATAACTAAGTTCGTGACCATATTTTTTGCATATGGCTTTTACGGCTTTCATGCCTTGTTGTACTATCTCGGGACCAATTCCGTCGCCGGGTAGTAATGCGATGTTCAATTTCATTACGGCTAGTATTTATTCTTCTCTTTTAAAATATACATATTTAGGTGCTGTGGGTACGTAGGTTTCGTCGTCCCACAAAGTACTTGTAAGCATCAGGTCGGCACTATACCGGTTACAAGCAATCGGCACATTATGGATCCGGCACTGACGCAACAACATCTGGATATCGGCTTCATGGGGTTGGGCATTCAGGTCGTCGATCAGGAAAATGGCCAGGTTGACCTCTTTGCGTACTACCATAGCGGCTATTTCCGCATCTCCTCCTAAAGGACCCGAATTCATTCGTACGATTTCCGCACCTACTCCGATCTCGTCAAAGGCATTTTGTATCAGCCCACCTGTAGTTCCGGTACATACTAACGTATGCGGTGATAAAAATCCGGCATTATGGACAGCCCACTCTACCATATCTGCTTTCCTGTGATCGTGTGCAACAAGTGCAATAGTCAGTTTCCGGTTCATAACTTTAAGTTTTTAATATAACCTGCTGTTTTACCGGCAGGTTATGGTTTATACTAATTAGTTTTCGAGCTTATTCAGCATCTTGATGGTTGCTTTAATAGCAGCTTCCGTCTGGTCGGCATCCAGCCCGCGCGTTTTAAAGTCGACACCGGCATAATTCCAGGTAATGACTGTTTGCACGAAGGATCCGTACGTCCGCCCGGAGGGATAGAAACCGAATAGTTGGTAAGCATTGGGAAAGGCCGCCCCAGATCGGAATAGATCTTACACAAGGCTCTTACAAATGCATCATACTGTCCGTCTCCGGTAGCCGATTGTTCGTAGGGTTCTCCGTCGATTTCTACCTTTAAAGATGCTACGGGTTTTAATCCCTGCGCTAAAGATAGGGAATAATTCAGTATTTTAACCCGTTGTTCTTCTCCTGATTCCCGATGGAGTACGTCACTGATGATATAGGGAAGATCTTCGGAGGTAACCATCTCTTTTCTATCACCCAGTTCAATAATGCGGTCGGTGATCTTTTTCATTGAATCTTCATCCATATCGATACCCAGTGCTTCGAGGTTTTTACGGATGTTGGCTTTACCGGAAGTTTTTCCCAGGGCGTATTCACGGACACGTCCGAAACGCTCGGGTAGCAGGTCGTTATAGTAAAGATTATTCTTACTATCACCGTCGGCATGTACGCCGGCACATTGGGCAAAGACAAATTCTCCGATCACCGGTTTATTGGGTGAGATACGTACGCTGGAATAGGTCTCCACCAGGAGGCTTACATGGGTGATCTTTTCTTTCCGCAGGGTTGTTTCGATATGCAACTAGTCTTTCATAACCGCCAGCACACTACTTAACGGAGCATTGCCGGCCCGCTCGCCCAAACCATTTACAGTAGTATGTATTCCTTTTACCCCTGCACGAAGTGCTGAGAATACATTCGCTACAGCCAGGTCGTAATCATTATGGGCATGGAAATCAAAATGCAGGTCAGGATACCGGTCGATCATTTGTTTACAATACTCATAGGTATTGCCCGGATGCAGGATACCCAGGGTATCCGGTAACATAAAACGACGGATCGGCAGATGTTTCAAACCATCTACCATCTGAAATACATATCCGGGGGAGTTTTTTATTCCGTTCGACCAGTCTTCCAGATAGATATTTACTTCGATCCCTTTTTGTTGTGCCTTTTCAACTACAGCAGTAATATCGGCTATATGTTGTTCCGGTGTTTTGCGTAATTGTTCGGTCACATGTTTATAGGAGCCTTTACATAGCAGGTTAACCACCCGGCATCCGGCTGATTCGATCCAATCGAGCGAGGCATCTCCATCTACAAAGCCAAGAACTTCGAGCTTATGAAGATTTCCGGTACGTTCTGCCCAGCGGGCTACTCTTTTCACCGCTTCAAACTCGCCGTCGGATACCCGCGCCGATGCGATCTCGACACGGTTTACCTTCAGATCATTAAGCAGAACCTGGGCAATGCTCAGTTTCTCGTGTACAGCAAAAGAGACCCCTGATGTTTGCTCCCTGTTGCGGAGCGTGGTATCCATTATCTCTATCATATCTCTATCTTTCTTTTTGTTGATATTAAATTAAGGACAGAGTTGATCAGCGGGCTGATTCGAACGCTTCGATCTTATGTTTGTTGGCCAGCAGGTAGCCGATATCATCTAATCCGTTTACCAGGCAATCTTTTTTATAGGCGTTGATCTCGAAAGACTCGGTTTTACCGGTAGCGTTGTTGGTGATGGTCTGGTTGGGCAGGTCAACCGTTAAAGTAGCCTTCGGATCGGCAGTTACCGATTCAAATACCTCAGCCAGGAACTCCGGAGATACCACTACCGGCAGTACGCCATTATTCATGGAGTTATTTTTGAAGATATCGGCAAAGAAGCTACTTACTACTACCCGGAAGCCATAACCGACCACTGCCCATGCAGCATGTTCGCGGCTACTGCCGCTACCAAAGTTTTTACCTGCTACCAGGATTTGTCCTTCGTAAACACCCTGATTCAATACAAAGTCAGGATTCAGGTTACCTTCTTTATCGTACCGCCAGTCGCGGAACAGGTTGTTGCCAAAACCTTCACGTGTGGTTGCTTTCAGGAAGCGGGCGGGGATGATCTGGTCTGTGTCTATATTCTCTAATGGGAGTGGTACGCAGGTAGAAGTGATTATATTTATTTTTTCTTTCGACATAGTTGTATTCTTTTATACGATTAGTAAGCCATTAATTCTCTCGGGTCGGTAATTTTACCTGTTACGGCAGCGGCAGCAGCTACTAACGGGCCGGCCAGAATGGTACGGGCTCCTAGTCCCTGGCGACCTTCGAAATTACGGTTAGAGGTGGAGACGGCATATTTGCCTGCCGGCACTTTGTCGTCGTTCATAGCCAGACAGGCAGAACAACCCGGTTGGCGTAATTCAAAACCTGCATCTTCAAAGATTTTATCCAAATCTTCGGCACGGATCTGTTTTTCCACCATCCAGCTACCCGGCACCAACCAGGCAACGATATGATCAGCTTTCTTTTTCCCTTTTACCAACGAGGCAAAGGCACGGAAGTCTTCAATACGTCCGTTGGTACAACTTCCGATAAAGACATAATCCACAGGTTTTCCTAATACAGGTTCGCCGGCTTTGAATCCCATATATTCCAGAGACTTTTCGTAAGAGATACGTCCGGCCTCGTCTACACTTTCCAGTGAAGGGATATTTTCACGGATGCCCATACCCATCCCCGGGTTGGTTCCGTAAGTGATCATCGGTTCAATATCTTCTGCCTGGAAAACGATCTCTTTATCGAATACGGCATCCGGATCGCTATATAGGGTACGCCATTCGGCCAGTGCTTTTTCCCATGCTTCACCGCGCGGAGTAAATTCACGGTCTTTTACATAATCAAATGCGGTCTGGTCCGGAGCGATCATACCGCCGCGGGCACCCATTTCGATGGAAAGGTTACAGATGGTCAGGCGTTCTTCCATGGTGGCATTGCAGATTACTTCGCCGGCATATTCCACAAAGTAGCCGGTAGCACCACCGGTAGTCATTTTACTGATGATATAGAGTGCTACGTCTTTTGCAGTTACGCCTGGTTTGAGTTTACCGTCTACTGTAATACGCATTGTTTTAGGTTTGCGCTGCATAATACATTGGGTAGTCAGGGTCATTTCCACTTCACTGGTACCGATACCGAAAGCGATGGCACCCATGGCACCGTGGGTAGAGGTATGTGAGTCGCCACACACCATGGTCATACCCGGTAAGGTAAGCCCGGTTTCAGGGCCTACTACGTGGATAATACCATTTTTGGGGTGTTGTAGTCCATAATAGGTCAGACCGAAGTCTTTTGCATTCTTTTCCAGTGTATCCACCTGGTTTTTAGAAACAGGATCTTTAATTGGTTTATCCTGGTCTACGGTTGGGATATTATGGTCGGGGATACAGGTGATCTGTTGCGGACGGAAAGGTTGCAGGCCTCTCTCACGCAATCCGGCAAATGCCTGCGGGCTGGTTACTTCGTGGCAGTATAATCTGTCTATATATAATTGTATGGTTCCATCGGGCAATGTATCAACTACATGTTTCTCCCAGATTTTTTCAAATAATGTTTTACCCATTGTTGTAAGTATATAAGTATCTGTTTAATTATTTTACAAATTTATTGATCGCATCGATAAAGGCTTCTACAGAAGCAGCAATAATGTCGGTATTGGCTGAGAAACCGTAATATACGTTTCCGTCGTATTCTACTTGCATGTGCACTTTACCGATGTCGTCGCTACCTTTATTAATGGCCTGGATCAGGAACTCCTGAATGGTCATTGTACGGCGGATGATCATTTTCACCGCTTTAATGGCTGCATCTACAGGTCCGTTACCAGCAGAAGCTGCTTCAAACTTCTCGCCGGCAATATCCAGGCAAACACTGGCTACCGATTTCAGTCCTACCCCCGAAGTAACCTGTAAATATTCAAGTTTGATGCGGTGCATAGCTGTACGGTCTTTGCCTACCAGCAGTAATACATCATCATCATTGATATCTTTTTTACGGTCGGCCAGTTTCAGGAATTCTTCGTATACTTTATCTAATTTGTCCTGTTCCATTTCGACACCTAATACCCGCAGGCGGTGTTTCAGGGCGGCACGTCCGCTGCGGGCAGTCAGTACGATGGCATTGTCGTCGATACCGACCTCTTTCGGGTCGATGATCTCGTAGCTTTCGCGGTTTTTCAATACGCCATCCTGGTGGATACCCGATGAGTGGGCAAAGGCATTCTTTCCAACGATCGCTTTGTTGGGTTGCACCGGCATATTCATCAGGCTGGATACCATGCGGCTCATTGAATAAATCTTGGTTGTGTTGATATTGGTAACGATATTCCGTTCTTTATGGCTACGGAAGATCATGGCTACTTCTTCCAGGGAGGTATTACCGGCACGTTCGCCGATACCGTTGATCGTAACTTCTACCTGGCGGGCACCATTTAATACACCCTGAACGGTATTGGCTGTTGCCATCCCCAGGTCGTTATGGCAGTGTGTTGAGAGGATGGCATTATGTACGCCATCTACATTGTCGATCAGATATTTAATTTTCGCTCTATATTCGTCGGGCAGGCAATAGCCGGTTGTATCCGGGATATTGACTACGGTTGCCCCGGCTTTAATTACAGCTTCCACCACCCGTGCCAGGTAGGCGTTGTCGGTACGGCCGGCATCTTCACAATAGAATTCAACGTCTTCTACAAACTTTTTGGCATATTTTGTAGCGGCAATGGCACGCTCGAGGATCTCCTCCTGCGTTGAGTTGAATTTATGACGTATATGGTAGTCGGAAGTACCGATACCGGTATGGATCCGTCCGCGTTTCGCATATTTCAATGCTTCGGCAGCGGCATTGATATCTTTTTCTACTGCACGGGTAAGTGCACAGATGGTAGGCCATGTTACGGCTTTGGAGATTTCTACCACACTCTGGAAGTCGCCGGGACTAGACACCGGGAAACCGGCTTCGATCACGTCTACTCCTAATTCTTCCAGTGCTTTGGCTACCTGGATTTTCTCTACGGTATTCAACTGACACCCGGGAACCTGTTCCCCATCCCTTAACGTTGTATCGAAAATAAATAATCTGTCAGACATCGTGTTTGTGATTTATTATATTAATATTATTCTTTTTCTTTCTTTTACGAGAAGAGCCTTTCCCACATGGAAGTAAGAAAGGCTCTTTTTATTTTTATGTATGCTCAGAAAAGCATGTACAGTCTCACTTCCTATCCTGTTGCCAGAGTAGAATAATAGTTAGAGAAATGTTAAGACTGTTTGCTATATGCTGTTTCATTGTCTTTTTATTCTTATTGAACGGTGCAAAGATATAGGCTTTTTTTGATCCTGCAAATATAATCCGATGTTTTTTATTGATATTTACTTATAAAATGAAAGAAAAACATCCGTCAAATTAGTTATTTATAAAATCCGGCTTATAAGTGTCAGGAACTAAATTATATTTTGTAATGATCTGATAGAATTGGTGAGCAACCTTCTTGCAGCCGCTTTCGTTCCAATGTCCATCTTTATAAAAGAAATCTTCTTCTTCAAAATTAGTATTTAAAGAAACTAAAGGAATTCTATTTTCTCTGGCTTCGGCAATGATTTCCCCATTTTTTGTATATTGATAAAGAAACAACGAACTTCCCTCTTCTTCCAGGGAGGCTTTTAAAGCATGTATCATTTGAACTGACTCCTCCATTGTATGTTGGAAGCCTCTCTATTTTCCAGAAACTACTGTTTTTTTTATATTGATAAAAGTCACTATATGTCTTAAGATCCTTATTAATATATTCAGAACCATATTTAAATAAAGCTCTTACTGTATAAGAATAAGATATAGGCCTGATCCACCACTCGTGTTTAAGAAGTATATCGACCATCTTTTTCCCTTTTTCTATAGCATTTTCATCATTTTTAGGATAATTAAATCTATAGGTTTTATAGTCCATACGGCCCGCATTCTGTGTAAATAAAGGCAGATTATATTCAAGAAAAATCAAATCAGAATTGATTTTTTTACTTTATAGTCTATAGATTTAAATAGTTCTAAACTCCTATAGTCACCGTCAATACCGCAGTTTAAAATTTCTACCTGACTATTGGCCTGAGTAAAAAGCTGCTGTAATATAGGACAAAAACTGTAATATTCGGGTTGGTGTAAAGACCCAGCAACTCCACAGGATCCAACAAAAGCTATCCTGAATTTATTTTCAGTTTTTTCTCCGAAATCCTCTCCAATATATCCATCTTTATTAGTGTGTACTATTTTATTTCCAACTTTAAAATCGAAGTTTGGCTTATATACATAAAAAAGAACTGAATCATCAGCAAAAATTGCATCTTCCATTCTACCAATGGTTAGTTCGCGGTGATAGAAAGTCCGGAAAGCGATTTCTGAAATTAGAAAGCCGACCAGAAAGACTACTAGTGGATATTTTATATAGTTTTTCATTGTATATTTATATTTATATGGTTAATGCTTAAGTTATACTTGTTGTTTTTATTAATTATATACTTTAGACGATATTTCCCCGGAGGTATTCCAAACATACGTTTAAAGCATTCTGCCATACGCTTTTCATCTGTAAAACCAGAGAGTTTAGATATTTCTTTTATATTCAATCCATGATTTCTCATATGCTTAATAGCTTGTTGTACTTTTAAGAACATCAATATTTTTTAGGTCCAGGAAGATGACACTTATTAAACTCACGGGATAAAGTACATTCTGTTATATTTAATATTTTAGTAATTTCATTCGTATTAAGTATTCGCAAATAATTTTGCTCTATAATTGTCAATGCTTCACGAACCATGGGAGAATATCCTGGTTTTTCTATATCAATACAAATATCTATTAACTTAATATGGCTATTTTTTGTACACACACTTCTGCAACTATTCTATCCAGATAAATCACATCTTTAAAAAGTATTACTTTATCACAACCTATACTTCCACATTTTCTAGCAAATTCTAAATTAGCATCCTGTAAAATTCCAATACATGGTATAGAAGAAAAATCTTCTTTATACTTCTGAAAATATGGATTAGTAAAAACATCTATAGAAATTTCTAATATAATACAATCTATAGATGCAAGACGGCTTTCGGTAAAGAGCCTCCTTATCTCCTTTATTGATAACAGATCATACTTTTCTGTGAGATATTTTTCTATTTTATAATTAAAGTGACTATTTTTTCCTATTATAATGACTTTTCTTTTTTCATATACAATATTATAAACATATAAATCATACATATACAAAAATAAAGCCATATTTTGTAATAATTTAATTATAAAACATATAGCGTACTATTATAAAATAGATGAAGATATTTTTACTCATTTTGCCTAATTTAGGAAACAATTTGTGTAACTAATAAAATCTCAGAAAAGTTTTCATGCTAACTAAAGGTAAAATTATAAGTCAATAGAAAATATACTAAACAAGCTCTAGTTACTTATAAATAAAATAAACAGTAAAAATAACTAGAAGTAAAATCTTATTTAGCTATTTTACTGTTTTCTTTTATAACCATTTATTTTTCCAGAATAGCAATAGCTGTTGCATATTGGTCAGTATGAGATAATGTAATGTGTATTGTTCTCACTTGTAAAGAAGTAGATATTTTTTTTAGCTTGATCATGTAATTGTACCCAAGGTTTTCCTGATATTTCATGTTTTATTTCGATATGTTTCCATTGAACACCTTTATTCCAACCTGTACCTAAGGCTTTCATTACAGCAACTATTCTATCCAGATAAATCACATCTTTAAAAAGTATTACTTTATCACAACCTATACTTCCACATTTTCTAGCAAATTCTAAATTAGCATCCTGTAAAATTCCAATACATGGTATAGAAGAAAAATCTTCTTTATACTTCTGAAAATATGGATTAGTAAAAACATCTATAGAAATTTCTAATATAATACAATCTATAGATGCAAGACGGCTTTCGGTAAAGAGCCTCCTTATCTCCTTTATTGATAACAGATCATACTTTTCTGTGAGATATTTTTCTATTTTATAATTAAAGTGACTATTTTTTCCTATTATAATGACTTTTCTTTTTTCATATACAATATTATAAACATATAAATCATACATATACAAAAATAAAGCCATATTTTGTAATAATTTAATTATAAAACATATAGCGTACTATTATAAAATAGATGAAGATATTTTTACTCATTTTGCCTAATTTAGGAAACAATTTGTGTAACTAATAAAATCTCAGAAAAGTTTTCATGCTAACTAAAGGTAAAATTATAAGTCAATAGAAAATATACTAAACAAGCTCTAGTTACTTATAAATAAAATAAACAGTAAAAATAACTAGAAGTAAAATCTTATTTAGCTATTTTACTGTTTTCTTTTATAACCATTTATTTTTCCAGAATAGCAATAGCTGTTGCATATTGGTCAGTATGAGATAATGTAATGTGTATTGTTCTCACTTGTAAAGAAGTAGATATTTTTTTTAGCTTGATCATGTAATTGTACCCAAGGTTTTCCTGATATTTCATGTTTTATTTCGATATGTTTCCATTGAACACCTTTATTCCAACCTGTACCTAAGGCTTTCATTACAGCTTCCTTAACGGCAAATAATCCAGCATAATGAATATATTTATCGGGTTTACTTTCACAATAATCTTGTTCTGAATGACAAAAAACATTACTAAAAATCTTTTATTTTTAGTAATGTATAATTTAAAATGATTATCCGCATAATGTCCTATTATAAATTCTGGATTTGAAG
>JAJPZJ010000157.1 GCA_021204405.1 Tannerellaceae bacterium
AACTCCGACTTCAAATCCAGAATTTATAATAGGACATTATGCGGATAATCATTTGATTAATTAGTTTTGTTATGTCCTCCGGTTGGATAGAAGCTCCGGAGCGATAGATAAAATATCAAAGTGTCAGAATGTTAATCTTTTACTTATCCTGCTTATAAATCAAGAATTTTTAACTATTTTTGCAAGAAACCAATTTTAATAAATGATAGATATGAAGAAAATAGTTATGGCTGCAGGACTAGCCGTGCTTTTAACCACTTGTGGTGCCGGAAATACTTCAGGTGACCAGGAGAACGGTAACCCTTTTTTGACGGAATACAACACGCCGTTTAATGTTCCTCCTTTTGATAAGATTCAATTGGAGCATTATAAACCTGCTTTTATACAGGGGATGGCTGAACAAAAAGCCGAAGTGGAAGCTATTATTACCCAACCGGAGGCTCCTACGTTTGCAAACACGATCGTTGCGTTAGATCAGAGTGGTGATCTGCTTCGTCGCGTAAGTACTGTTTTTTATGGATTAAACAGTGCTAATACAAATGATGAGATGCAGGCTGTAAGCCGTGAATTATCTCCTTTGCTTTCAAAACACCGGGATGATATCAACCTGAATCCGGAATTATTTGCCCGTGTAAAAGCTGTATACGATCAGAAAGATGGATTAGGGCTAAATAAAGAGGATGCTAAATTACTGGAAAAGACCTATAAAGATTTCGTTCGTGGTGGTGCTAACCTGGATGTTGACAGCCAGGCTAAATTGCGTGAACTGAATAGCGACATTGCTATGCTGCAACTTACCTTCGGACAGAATATGCTGAAAGAAACAAACGATTTCCAGTTGGTAATAGAAGATAGTAAAGACCTATCAGGATTACCTGATAATCTGGTAGCCAATGCTGCCGAAGCTGCTAAAGCAGCAGGTATGGAAGGCAAGTGGCTATTTACTTTGCAGAATCCCAGTGTAATGCCTTTCCTTCAGTATGCGGATAACCGTGAGTTGAGAGAGAAAATCTTTAACGGTTATATTAACCGGGGTAACAATAATAACGAAGCCGACAATAAAGCGGTGGTAAGAGATCTGGTTGCAAAGCGTCTCGAAAAAGCTAAATTGATGGGCTATAATGATTACGCTTCGTATGTACTGGAAGAGCGTATGGCTAAAACCAACGACAAAGTATATGCGTTGCTGGATGAATTGTGGACTCCTTCTATTAAAAAAGCAAAAGAGGAACTGGCGGATATCAATGCCGAGATCAAAAAGGAAAACCTGGCGGATATTAATGCGGAAGTGAAAACCGGTGGAGGTAACTTTACTGCCGAAGGTTGGGACTGGCGTTATTATTTTGAAAAAGCAAAGAAAGCCAAATTTGACCTGGATGAAAATGAGGTACGCCCTTATCTGAAACTTGAAAATGTATACGAAGGTGTATTCTATGTAGCTAACCATTTATATGGTATCACATTTACTCCGCTGAGAAATATACCATTACCTCATCCGGATGCAGTGGCATTTGAATGTAAAGATAAAGACGGATCTCACCTGGGTGTATTGTATATGGACTTCTTCCCGCGTGCAAGCAAACGTGGCGGCGCCTGGTGTGGAACCTATCGTTCACAGACTTATGATGAAAATGGTAAACGGGTAGCTCCGGTTACTACGATTGTTTGTAATTTCAGCCAGCCGGCTCCGGAACAACCTGCCTTATTGAGTGCGAATGAAGCTGAAACCTTGTTCCACGAGTTTGGTCATGCTTTGCATAACCTGTTCAAAGATGTACATTATTATGGTGTATCTGGTGTTTCACGCGACTTTGTAGAGCTTCCGTCACAGATTATGGAGCACTGGGCTTTTGAACCGGAAGTGTTAAAAGTGTATGCTAAACACTACCAGACCGATGAAGTGATGCCTGATGAATTGATCGAAAAACTGGATAAGAGTGGTAAATACGGACAGGGCTTCATTACTACTGAATACCTGGCAGCTTCTTTGCTGGATATGGATTACCATGTTTTAACGGATGTTCCTGCCGATATGGATGTGATGGCTTTCGAAAAGAAAATACTTGACAAACGTGGTTTATTGAAACAAATTCCTTCACGTTACCGTTCGACTTACTTCAACCATACTATGGGTGGAGGTTATACTGCCGGTTATTATAGCTATATCTGGTCGGAAGTATTGGATTCGGACGCTTTCCAGGCATTTGTTGAAACAGGCGATATTTTTGATCAGGAAACTGCTGAGAAATTCCGTAAGTATGTACTGGAACCAGGATCGATTGATGATGAAATGAATATGTATGTTAACTTCCGTGGTAAGGAACCAAATACAGAGCCATTGTTGCAGAACAGAGGTTTGAAATAAAAGATAAGTTTTTTCAATGTAAAAAGCCCTGCTGGTATCAGCAGGGCTTTTTTGTACACAAAAATATCATTTTTCTGCATTCTTTACCCAAGTCTTGTTTTTTAGGACTCTATTACTTGATATTTGCATCATAAAACAAAAAGAAACTCTCTATTAATAGAAAATAGTTTAATGTTTAATTTAATTTTTAATTTGAAATGAAAAACGAAAAAGTGACATTGGAAGAGTTACAAAAAGAAGTAAGCGAAGAAACAGCTAAAGAGCTTAATCTGGAGGAATTATCAGAAGTAGAAGGTGGTGATGGTATTCAACCAGCCTGTTCATGGGGTTGTGGTATTGGCCACTTAGAAGCAGATAGATAATTTGCGGAAAAGGGGGAATGGGGATAGAATTAATGCCTTTTCCCCCTTCTTCATATAATGATTTTGTAAAATAGTATTGTTATTATGAGTTTTGATGAAAATAAAATCTATATTTTAAATCCGGCCTATATTATCCGGAAAGATGAGTATCGTGTTGCTTTATATACTAAGGAGGGAGTGAATGAGTGCAGCACTCCGGCATGGAGTAGTTTTATTCATCCTACACAAGCAATGATCTTTAGTTTTTTTACTCATCAAAGATCTTTTAAGGAAAATGTGGAGTTAATAAGTAATTTCCTCAATAAAAATGGAGAAGATGTAAAAAGAATACTCCGGCCTTTTATTGAAAACGAGATGTATTTGCAAGGAAAATGGAAAGATACCTCTATCTATTTTCCTAAAAATATGCTGGTAAATACAGACAAGTTGAATGAGAAATATAACTTTCTGGAAATTTCTCCCAGGGAATTTCTGCGTAAACAGATTGAGCTGGAATCCAAAAGACATTACCGGGCACCTTTGGATATCACTATCATGCTTACTAATAAATGTGTAACCCAGTGTAAGTATTGTTATGCAGATACTGCTACCTGTGTGAAAAAAACGATTGAAACTTCCCGGTTGCTGGAAATTATAAAGCAGGCGTCAGACCTGAATATGAGACATGTTAATTTAATAGGTGGGGAGGTTTTTCTCCATCCGGACTGGCCTATTATTCTTAAAGCATTAGTAGATCATGACCTGGCACCTCAATACATCTCTACCAAGGTTCCTATTACTGAAAAGATTATTGAACAGTTAAAATATACAGGATATACTAATCCGGTACAGATTTCATTGGATGCCAATTCTTCTGATATTCTGGAAGATTCTTTAATGGTGAATCGTAATTATCTTGGGTTAGTAAAAAAGGGCTTGAGCTTATTGATAGAAGTGACTTAAGTTACAGAGTTGCTACTATTCTTACAACTTATAATAAGAATCCGGAAGTATTAAGCGAACTTTTTGCATTTATAAAGACGTTGAAGAATATAGCCGCGACTGGCGATTGGCTCCGGCTAGTAATTCTTTATGTATTGATTATTCGGAATTTAAAAAATTGAAACTGAAAATTGATGAATTGATCATTATTTTTGATTTTATAGATAAGGAACTGGTCCCACAAGTTAACTTTGAAATATTGATAAACCGTCCTTCTTATCAGAAAGTATACCAAAAGTGTGAAACAGGTAGTAAAGATTTTAAAGGGGTGTTCTGCTCTGCTTTAAATTACCATATGTTTGTTCTTCCGGACGGAAAGGTTACCATCTGTGAGCAGTTGTATTGGGACCCGCGTTTTATTATTGGAGATTTAACAAAAGAGAATATACTGGAAGTATGGAATTCTAACCAGGCTTTTCATCTTGCTAATTTACAACGGGAAGATATACGGAAGGAAAGTACTTGTAGAAGCTGTAAAATATTTGAAGACTGTTTTGGTGCGAGAAATCGTTGCTGGAGTGATATTCTTAAAGCGTATGGCAGAGAAAACTGGGATTATCCCGACCCTCGCTGCAAAAGATCACCGGCTATGGTAAATGATATTAGTTTTAACTAGTACCTTTTTACCTATCTCATACGTTTTCACAAAAATACCTTTTATGAAATTATATAAATTATTGATTGGAATAGTTGTATTTCATGCAAATATTCTGTGTGCCCAAAGTAACTTTAGAATAACAGGAAATATAATAGAAGCAAAAGGAGGGAAAGAGCCTGTTGAATTTGCTAATGTTAGTTTAACTACACTGGACTCTATTTTCGTAGCAGGAACTATTTCCGGACATAGAGGTTCTTTTATTATCTCCAATCTACAGCAAGGTGATTATATACTAACAGCTTCCTATATGGGATTTACTTCTACTACACTCCGGATTGATAATTTTTCAGCTTCCATTGATTTGGGTGATTTGCTGCTTGAAGAAGCATCAGTGGAATTAACAGGTATTATTGTAAAAGCTTCTAGTACCTCAACTCAGCTGGACCGTAAATTATTTTTCCTACCGCTAAACAACTTGCCAGCTCTACCAATGGAGTAAATTTATTGCAGAATATGATGTTACCGCGCATACAGGTAGATCCTGTGTCGAATGCCGTTACTGTGGGTGGCGGTGAACAGGTACAGTTAAGGATAAATGGAACGCTTGCTTCCAGTCAGGAGGTGGCAATGCTTCTACCCCAGGATATTCTTCGTATAGAATTTTATGATGAACCAGGTCTGAGATATGAGAATGTGCATGCTGTATTGAATTATATAACCCGCAGAAATACTACGGGAGGTAGTGTATATGCTGATCTGATTAATTCGCCGCATATAGTAATGGGAAGAGACCAGCTAGCTGTAAAGGTAAATCACAGGAAGTCAGAGTTTGGTTTCAATTATATGTTTGACTATCGCAACTTTACCAATTATTGGCGTGAGAATAATGAGATATTTGCTTTTTCCGGAGATAATGTACGGGGAAGAAAAGAAGAAGGAAAGCAAGGCCGTTATAACCGGTATGCACATGATCTGTCGGCTCAATATAGTTTTCAGGAAAATGATAAACGTTTTTTAATGCTGTTTTTAGGCTGGGTCATACAATAGAACCTCATAAAGATTTTAACAGTAAACTAATCACCTCCAGTTCTAGCAGGGAGGCTTTACTGGCCGATCATTCAACTACGAAAAATATAACACCTTCTTTGGATATTTATTATGAAGAGAAGGTTAAAAATAATCAATCATTTATTTTAACCTTGTCGGAACCTATATGAACACGGGTAATATCCGGATTTACAGAGAAAGTGTAGGGGAAAACTTGCCCGGGGAAATATATTCTGAAATTGATGGGGATAGATACTCTGTAATTGCGGAAGGTATATACGAAAAGAAGATAATGTCGGGAACTATAAATATCGGTTTAAAGCATACCCAGGGGTATACTGTAAATGAGTATCTTGGAAGTGTAAATAACCGCACGAAGATGGAGCAGGCTAAAACTTATTTTTATACTGAATATCAAGCAAAGCTTCAAAAGTTTAGCTATGCTGTAGGACTGGGAGGAGCACGTTCCCGTTTGATACAAAAAAATGAAGATGATTATGAATATTATACCTTTAAGCCTTCCCTACGTATGGGGTATAATTTTTCACCACAATTTCAACTGAGATATCGTTTTACTGTCAGTAATGAGTCGCCCTCATTAGGGCAATTAAGTGCTACTGAACAACTAATCGATACCATGCAGCTTCGTAGAGGCAATCCTTTATTGACTCCTTACGTGAGATATTATAATATGATTACAGCTGATTTGAATAAGGGTATTTTTAGTTCTAATTTGTTTTTTCGCATACATATATGAATAATCCGGTTATGGAAGAAACGCTACGTGAAACAGATTTGTTTATACGTACCTACAATAATCAGAAAAATTTCAGTAAGCTGAATGCAGAAGGTTTCTTTAAAGTTTCTCCTGTTTGGGATATATTCCAGTTATCAGCTTTCATTGGAGTGAATCATTTTATTAGTAATGGGAAAGAATATAGGCATACTTATACTAATTGGTATTATAGTTTGAATGTTACGGGAAATTATAAAAAGTGGATGGCTAACCTGAGCTGGTTTGTTCATAAAAACTTATTTTGGGGTGAAACAATCGGTGGCGGAGAAAATGGTCACAGTTTGTTTATTGTGTATACTCATCAATCCTTAGCAATTGGAGTAGGTCTTCAAAACCCCTTCTTTAATAATTTCAGAATTGAAAATGAAAATCTTTCCGGATTAGCTCCTTATAAAAACGTTCAACATGTGGATGAATTGGGTAGAAGCGTATTTATGAAGTTTTCTTACACATTAAATTGGTCGTAAAATTAAATCGGTCAGAAAAGCAACAAATAATATAGATACTGATGCAGGAATTATAAATGTAGGCAAATAATAGGGGAAGATATTTTTTGTAATAATTACAAAAAATGCATGTATGCCCTCCTGCGATTATTAATAATACCAGGAGGCATATTTTTTATAAAAAATTATTAAAGTTATTTTTCCGCAGGATAACAGTAGCCTGTTCTGTAGATTTTTTGTAAAATGATATATATTTCTTTAGTTGATTTTGACCTATAAAATTAAATCGCTTTTATTTATACCTGAAAATGAACCTATGTAAATAATTATTACTTTTACACCTTCTTTTATAACAGAAAAATCAGCATATGCTTGAAATTATGCCAAAGCAAGAAATTATAGGATGAAAGAAAAGAGTGTTTACTTTTTAGTATGTTTATTCTTTTTTTGCGGATGCCGGAATAGATCTTATTTATCTCCTGAATTACTGCAGGTTGAACAGCTATTATCTGTAAAGCTGGAGAATGCTTTTTCGTTATTACAACAGATGGATATACCTGATAAAAATAATCAGGAAGAGTATGCAACTTATCATCTGTTTTTAGTACATGCACATTATAAAAATTCCATCCGGCAGGTAAACGACTCTCTTATCAATTTAGCATTGAATTATTATGAAAAGTATGGAAGTATACAGCGCCGTGCACTGGCTTTGTATTGTGTCGGCCGGGTACACAGCGACCTGCATAATACCCTGAAAGCAACAGATTATTTTATTCGTTCGAAAGAACTGGCAGATCAGACAAACGATTATAATTTACGGGCGTTGATCTGTATCCATTTCAGACGTTTGTGCAGATTGATGGATCTGTTTGATAAAGCTCTATTACTTAATGTAGAAGCCTATCAAAATAACCAGGTTGCCGGAGATAGCACAATGGCTATTTACTCTTTACGCAATATAGCATGGTGTTATGATGAATTAGGACAGTTGGACTCAGCACTTTGTTATCATCAGAAAGCTTTATCATATGCACAATTACAGCCTGAGGTGGATATTAATCTGGTATATTCAGTAATTTCCGGTATTGCTTTGGTTTATCGGTTACAAGGAGATTATTATAAGTCTATTCAGTGCTTGATGCAAATGGAAGATAATAAGATAAGCTCATCTCTGCGGGAAAACAAAAATTATTTATTGGGAGAAAATTATTATTCTCTTGGTAATAGCGATTCTGCTTATTACTATTTGAGCCAGGTAATAAGCTCTGATAATATCTATCGTTTTAAAGGAGTTCATAGAACTCTTTCAGAGATTGCTCGTTCAACAGGACGATATGAAGAGGCTTTAAGGTTGAATGATGCTCATTTGCAAGCATGCGATTCCATAGAAACATTTAAATTGAGTACAGCCATTGCAGAGATACAGGAGAAATATGATTATGAAATTATTAAATGCTAATACGCTTCTGGAGCTTAAAAAATAAATCAGCAGCGGATATATTTATTTATTCTGTTTTTATGTATGTTGGCTCTGGTTGGGCTTTATTTTCTGTATCGTCGTAAAATAGACCTAAAAGAAGGAGAGCTTCTGAAAAGCCGTGAATTAATTCGAAAACATAAAGCAAAAATGTTGGAGAATGAGTTTATTATTGCTCAAAATCTGGAGCAACTGAGTGAAAAGGAGTTGCAGTTAGTAGAAAACCAACAGAAAATATTGGAAAATGAAAAGCTAATATGTCAAAACCGGAAGTTACAACAGGAAATTGAAAAATGCGAGGAGGCTTATCACCAATATGTAGAGAACAGTCGCAACAGTTTTTTAAAAGAAAATGAAGAGTTGATGGTTCGCTATGAGCGGTTGAAAAGACGTGAAGAACAATTAATGGATAAACTTATCAGGAATCATAGGTTACTTTGTTATGTTAAGGAGAGTGGCAAAAAGCGTATAAGCCTGGATAAGGGAGAATTAGATGGAGTGGTAGATTCGGTAAATGATATTTATGATAGTTTTGCAAACCGTTTGGGAATGTCATATTCGCAGCTGACCGTAGATGATATACTGGTATGTTGCTTACTAAAATTAAAACTTAAATCTACCGAAATAGCAGCTTTGACTGATAGTATGCCCGATGCTATTTATAAAAGAAAACAGCGGATAAAGGAGTGTATAGGGGATATGGGATATAATTCGTTAGATGAATTTATTTATATGTTTTAGAACGATACTTTTTTATATTATTTTTTAGGTAGCCGTTATTTCTTCAAAAGAAATAGCGGCTGTTTTTATTTGTGAATTTTACTATAAAATAAGGAGTGCTTTGACAAGGTTCTTTGGTTTTTATCCTTTTTTCTCAGTAAATGTCAGGTTTTTTCTTTTTTATCAGGCAGGTTAATATATAACCCATAATTAAAATAGTTGATAATTATAGATTTGTATGTTTGAGTGGAAAGAGGATTTGTCAGGGAAATGTCTGCTGTTTTTTTATTAATACTATTCATTTTTGCATCTCTTTAAATTCTAATTTATAAAAGTTATGAAAAGTATTGTTGAAAAGATTAGTATGTGTTTTTTATTTATTGGTTATGTTTTGCCGGAAATGCAAAAGCTCCGGATGGTGGTACTAAAGAAGGCGAAGAACCTTCTGAACGTTTTATACGTGTTAATCCCGTAACCCTTACATTCGATAAGAGCGCTATAACGATTTCTTCTGAACATTCTTTAGGTATTACTTCAATAAAAATAATGAATAAAAATAGTCTTGTTTTCGCTGCCGACTGTATGATTGATAATTTTCAGGCAATTATTATTAGTTCGGATACTTATCAAACAGGTGGCGACTATATAATTGAAATGAGTGCCGGAAGCTTTTATCTATATGAAATGTTTACCATTAATTAATATCTTCAGAAATATAACTATGAAACTTGTAGATCTTGAAAAAATACTTTATATGGATTTCCTGATCCAACAGGAAGGAACCGGTAATCCGGAAGAGTTTGCCAAACGATTGAAATTCTCTCGTTCCACCTTTTTTAAATATCTGGCCTACCTGAGGGAAGATCTGGAATTAGATATAAAATACAGTCTTTACAAACAGAGCTATTATTATGCAGGAAAAGGGTTAAGGTGCACATTAGGTAATAAAGAATGTGCAGCATGTGAATCCCGGCATATGCATATACCCGTTTAATCTTTAATAAATAACTCTATTTGGTTTTTATATGAAATTTCCTTTTTATAAGCAACTGGATGCGATGAACTGTGGTCCCACCTGTTTACGGATGATCGCTAAACATTATGGAAAATCTTTTTCTGTCCGGCAATTACGTGATAATTCTTTTATCCGTAATACAGGGGTAAATCTGCTGGGGCTTAGTGAAGCTGCTGAAAGTATAGGGTTACGCGCAACAGGTATACGGACTTCTATTGATAAACTAGAAAAACGTAAACCGGTTCCTTGTATTATTCATTGGAATCAGGTACATTTTGTAGTACTGTATAATATAACAAAGAAGAAAGACAAATCTGTTTTTCATGTGGCTGACCCGGCTTATGGGTTGTTAAAGTATGAGGAGGGTGAATTTAAAAAATGTTGGATAAGTACCCGGGAAGGTGGGAATGAAAAAGGGATTGTAATGATGCTGGAAACGACACCGGCATTCTATGATGCTGATCCTACCCGATATGAAAATTTTCTTTATGGTATCTGCTGAAATATCTACGCCCTTATAAAAAACTGGTATTTCAGCTTTTTGTGGGACTGATTGCCAGAAGTTTGCTGCAACTACTACTACCTTTTCTTACGCAGAGCATTGTTGATCATGGTATCGGACATCGTAATCTGAATTTTATCCAGTTAATTCTGATGGCACAATTAGTACTTGTGTTCAGCCGTATGTTGATAGAGGTTATTAGGCGCTGGTTACTTTTATATATTAGTACAAGGGTAAATGTTTCATTAATATCAGACTTTCTGGCAAAGTTAATGAAGTTGCCTATGCGATTTTTGATACTAAACTGGCAGGTGATCTGATCAGGCGTATAGACGATCATAAACGTATCGAAACGTTTTTAACCCAAGCAGTATTGAGTGTTATTTTCTCCGGTTTGACTATCCTTGTTTTAAGCGTAGTACTGGCAATTTATAGTATGACCATATTTAGCATTTTTATGGTGTTCAGTGTACTGTATGTAGTGTGGGTAAAGCTGTTTATGAAGAAAAGGGGAGATCTGAATCGTAAAATTTGAACAGATGTCTCTTAACCAAACAAATCTGATGCAAATTATTTATGGAATGCAGGAGATTAAATTGTGTGGTTGTGAGCAGCAAAAACGGTGGGAATGGGAAAGTATTCAGGCTGTATTGTTTCGCATTAACGTTAAATCATTAAGCCTTGGACAGTGGCAGCAGACAGGCGGGGTATTAATTAGTGAAATTAAGAACGTGCTGATCACTGTTCTCTCTGCAATAGCTGTGCTGGAAGGAAGCATAACGTTAGGAGCCATGCTTTCGATACAATATATCATTGGACAGATGTCGGGACCCTTAGAGCAGTTTATTTCATTTATGCAACAGGCTCAGGATGCACGTTTAAGCTTGGAGCGTATGGGAGAGATCCATGGCAATGCCGACGAAGAAAGTATGAGTAATAATGAATACACTCCTGATATTTCACAGGATAGTCCGATAAGGTTGGACCGTATCTTTTTTACTTACGGATCATCAAAAAGCAAACGGGTGATACGTGAGCTTAGTTTACATATTCCTGCCGGTAAAACTACGGCTATTGTAGGATTGAGTGGGAGTGGAAAAACGACTTTAATTAAGTTGATGCTGGGGTTCTATCATCCAAATGAAGGAAAGATAAAAATAGGAAATATTCCTTTAACAAATATGAGTCTGAAAGAGTGGCGTAAGAAATGTGGAATTGTAATGCAGGAGGGATATATTTTGATGATACGATCGCTAATAATATTGCCCCGGGTAGTGAAATGATAGATAAAGAGCGTTTACTCCATGCTGTGAAGATAGCTAATATCCAGTCGTATATTGAATCTCTGCCTTTAAAATATAATACGAAGATCGGAAGTACAGGAGCAGGGCTTAGTCAGGGGCAGCGCCAACGTATCTTAATTGCCCGGGTCATTTATAAAGATCCGCAATACATTTTCTTTGATGAAGCAACCAATGCACTGGATGCAAATAATGAAAAAATTATTCAGGAAAATATGGATCGCTTTTTCCGGGGAAGAACAGTAGTCGTCGTAGCACACCGGTTAAGTACAGTGAAGAATGCTGATCAGATTATTGTACTTAAAGGAGGGGAAATTCAGGAGCAAGGTAGCCATGAAGAATTAGTACGTTTACAAGGAAACTTTTTGAGTTAATCAAAAACCAGTTAGAATTAAGTAATTGAAAAGAGTGATATGGAAGATAATAAAAAAAGCTCTGCTTGAACCGGAATTGATAGAACTACACAACCGGGAGGTTAATGATATGTTGGGGGATGTCCCGGTCTGGATTGTAAGAACAGGTAGTTATACTATATATTGTGTTGTTATACTTTTATTTGCCGGAACAGCATTTTTTAAATATCCTGATACGATAAGCGGAACAATTATTATAAATGATCTGGAAAATGTAGACTGGATAATAGCTAATACTGCCGGAACAATAGATCGTTTTCTTGTTATGGATAAATCAGAAGTAAATAAAAACGATACGATTGGAATAATAAGGAATGCGGCAATTCTGGAAGATGTGATTGCTTTTTGTGATGTGCTGGAGCGGGTTGAGTATTACTATCGAACGGAAAATGTTTCGCTGCTGAGAAACTACCCTTTTAACCTGATCATGGGAGAGATGAAAGAATCGTATAAAAAATTACTTTGGCTGTCAGAGAAATACTCGATTATGAAGAGATGAATGTCCATACCCATAGGAGAAGGTTTTTTGAAAGAGAATTAAATATTTTGCAGAGAGATAAAGATGCAAATGAATTGAATATTATCAGACTGGAAAAACAGTTATTTGATCTTGAAACTGAACACCGGATTATTCGTGAAAGAAACAAAAAACAGTTGGAGCTCGCTTACGAGGATGCAGTCAATAGCCTTATCAGCTGGGAGTCAAAATATTTACTTAAAAGCAATGCCACAGGAACTATTGTTATGGGTGCCTTATGGGTTCAGAGGAATAATGTAAATGTGGGAGATACCATCTGTTCGGTTATATCAGGAGAAAAGGGTATGTCAATTGGTAAAATGCAATTAGCACAGAACTGGGTAGCTGGTTTGGAAACAGGTAATCAGGTAAATATTCAATTAAACGAATTCCCTGCCAGTACACATGGATATCTGATAGGTAAGGTTGCAGCTATATCTTATGTTCCGGCAAGTAAGAGTTATGCTATAGAAGTGGAATTGCCGGATAAATTAATCACTACTTCCGGAAAAGAAATAGACTATGATGTGAGTCTTACAGGAAATGCGGAAATTATTGTTTCCAGTAAAACCCTGCTGGCTCGTATTTTTGGTCCTATATATAATTTACTAAATGATTATCCGCATAATGTCCGTTGATTTATTGAACATCATATGAATGTT
>JAJPZJ010000171.1 GCA_021204405.1 Tannerellaceae bacterium
CCAGGGTACCGCTCGCTCTGCTCACTCAACCCTGGGCTATTGCTTAAATTCCCTCCGGAAATTATCAGAGAACTTAACAGCCCTGCACCTACGCGGGCAACTAAGATATGGTTACCTCAAAGAAGATATATAATGATAGCTACCGGGACCAACCTGAAAGACTGCATAATCAATCTTGTCATTCAGGGTAGTAACAATTGCTTCCGGTGCTTTCCCGCTGCCATTTTCTTTTATCTTTTTTTGATTTGGATACAGGTACATAAACCTCGGCCGAACAACCGTCAGGAATAGTGACTGTCAGCTCAAAGGTTTTCTTGTCGTGTTTCCAGGCGGTAGATATTTTGCCATGTACAGATTGATAAGAGGTGTTAGCCCATTTCAGTTGCCCGATATAGTCAGGACGGACCACGATTTTATCAAATCCTACTGTATCCAGTGCCGGCCGGATACCTCTGATACATTTATAAAACCATTCACTTATACAACCAAACATCGGATGGTTATAGGAGAAAGTATTATCACTATATCCCCAATGTTCCCACAGGCTGGTAGCGCCCTGTTCAAACATGTACGACCAGCCCGGAAAGCCCTTTTTCGTAACCACCTCAAAGGCTTTCTCACCATACCCATATTGGCTAAGCATCAACGGCATATATACAGAGGCAAACATACCAGTAGAAAGGTGACCTTTATGAATAACCTCAATATCATTTATCAGGCGATCTAATGCCAGGGAGATCTCCTCTTCGGGTACCACATCAAAATAGAGGGCAAACGACTGGGCAATCTGGTTGTGATTATCAAACTGCCCGGTTCCCTTCCGGAGGAACTCATCCTGTATGGTTTGCTTTATTTCCTGTGCCAGTTGTCCGTACCGGTGTATATCTTTTTCCAGTTCCAGGATATGGGCAAAGCGGGCCAGTAAGGTTACATTATAATAATAGAAAAGTGTACTGGTTAACCGTACAGGCTTTTCGATAATAATAGAAAAGTGTACTGGTTAACCGTACAGGCTTTTCGGCAATGCTTTCATGGTCACTCAAGCCTACATCAATTATATTATTTACAGCTTTACTTTTCAGGAATTCGACCCATCTCTTAGTAGTAGGATAATGTTGGCGGATCATCTCTTTATTTCCGTAATACCGGTAATGTTTATCCATACCGGCCGGCAAAAAGGTTCCCCACCCGATCGGACCGGATCCATCCCCTAGTCCGGCATCGGCAATACCTACAAAGGGAGCTGTTTCGGTAAGTCCTCCTTCCAGGCGGGCGGCATCTTCATAGTCCTGTAATGCCTTTGCATAGAAAGCATACATATCGAAATTATATATATAGGCTTCGGCAGTGGTAAGCATATCGGCTCCATATCCGAATTTCTCCCGGTGCGGGCAGTCGGACTGTACACTGAAGATATTACTCCTAAAAGAATTTAACGTAGCTTCTTGTATCCGGTTAATCAAAGGATCAGAGCACTCAAATGAACCGGCAGGCTGTATGTCGGATTGCATACGCAGTCCGGTAATGTCAGTTGTAGCTAATGTACCGTTATAACCGGCAATTTCAATATAACGGAAACCCCGGTAGGTAAATAAAGGTTGGAATGTCTCTTTCCCGGAGTTACCGGCCAGGATAAAAATATCTTGTTGCCTGACAACTGCCGGAGCACCCGGAACGGTTGGTTTTTCACCTTTGATCTGGCCTGTTACACTTGTCATCGGATTAACCGATCCATCCGGGTATAACAGTTCGCTATAGGTTAATGTAATTGTATCGCCTTGTTCACCCTGTAATTGGATACATATATTACCGGCAAATTAATACCCATATCTACTACGTAAGTGCCATCTTTTTTCCTCTCTATACGAACAGGCTGTATCTGTTCGGTTATCCGGATAGGTGGCTGGGGCTGAGGCTGCAATTGTCCTTTGGGTGTATTATCGATAAGGGCAAATGTCCAGCCGCTATCGTTATAACCGTAAGTGGCCCATAGGCCCGGGTCTTTTCTATGGTCGACCACCTCACCCAGGTATACATTGTTACGGCGTATCATTCCTTCGGAAACTTTCCATTGCTCGTCGGTGATAATTATTTCGGTATCTCCGTTCCGGTATTCAATTTGTAGTTGGGCGATAAAACAAGGATCACCTATGGGTAAATGTTCACGCAGGTTGAGCCTGCCCCACATTAAGAGAGGTAAAGGGTTATACCATCCGTTACCTACCATTACCCCCAGGCAGTGATCGTCTCCTTTTTGCAGCTCTTCGGTTATATCGAAGGTACTGTAATAAATTTGCTTGCTATAATCCGTCCAGCCCGGGTCAAAGTACTGGTTTCCGATTTTCTTCTGATTGAGGTAAGCCTCATAATAGCCCAGGCGGTAATGTGAAGCGTAGCTTTCCGGATGCCGGGGTGTACACTGAACTTCCTGCGGAAGATAGGGGCTGGTCTATCTTCAAATAATAAACTGTCGGCGATGTGGTAGGTTGCGTGTTGCTTGATCCAGAGAGCCTGCCATTGTTCGGCAGGAAGATGGTTCGGGGTGCAAAGGGATGTTTGCTGTACCGGCTGGCTGTAAAGCAGTAGGTTCGTAAACAGGAAAATAGATAAAGTCATTAACAAGCGTTTCATACTATGTAGATTTAATGTGATTCATAAAGTACTTTGTTCCCCGCGCAGGCGGGGATCGCAAAAGAACCTGCCGCTTCAAATACAAAAAAGTATTTTTAGCCGAAGGGGATTTGCAATCAGTCGTGGTCGGAATATCTTCTGAGTGCTGTAAGCACGGTATAATCTAGCCCAGTACGCAGTGCTGGGTGCTTGATATTGAGCTTTTTGAGTCCTGAAGGGACGGCATAATAGAAATTTGATCCTATGTATATTTTTATACCGTGCTTACAGCACTCCGGTATCATTCTACTCTTGCTACCCAGGACTTTGTCCTGGGCTAGGATAGGCCGTCTTTTGCAAGACTCAAAAATCTTCTGACACCCCTGATTTACAATCCTCTTCGGCTAAAAAATACGCCAAAAACCTTACTCCCAATCAGCCGGATAAACCACCCCTAACTGCCTACGGATCTCATCAATAATCTCAAGTGTAATCAGGGAGTTTTCGAGACTATTGATCTCCGACTCGCGTTTGCCTGCCTGTACCAGGTTAATAAATTCGGCTACTTCGTAATAATACTCATCTTTGTCAGGCGGTATGGTCAGTACTTCCGGTAAAGAGAGTTGCCCTTTACCGGATGCGGCAGCGGCCCGCGGAATAAACTTTACATCTCTGATTATATTGATGCGGTCGAGCACCATATTTCCCTCTTCCCCCTGTATCTCCGCAGGCAGGGCCGAATCGGCTATTTTAGAATAAAGTACGGTTGCATTCATTCCTTCATATTGCAGGTTTACGGCTCCCTGTCCGTCAGCTCCTGAAGAAAGGACTATGCCACTGGCACTAACCGACTGCGGACGGCCAAACAGTACAACCATCGGATAAATAGTATAAATCCCTATATCCATAATGGCTCCATTGGAAAGTTCCGGATTAAAGGCATTCAACACGATACCCTCCTTGAATTTATCATAGCGGGACGAGTATTGGCAATAGCATGCAAAGTAACGCCGCACCATACCTAGCCGGTGAAGGTTTTCACGAACAGCCAGGAAATTGGGAGTAAGTGTGGGTTTCATAGCCTCCATCAAAGTAACGTTATAGGTATGGGCCATTTCCATCATGGCCTGTACTTCACGGGCATTGGAAGCCAATGGTTTTTCACACAAGACATGTTTGCCATGTTGCATGCAAAGGATACTTTGTCCGGCATGCAGGAAGTTGGGAGATGCAATATATACCGCATCGATCAACGGGCTGGCCGCCATCTCTTCCAGTGAGGTAAATGTATGGGGTATCTGATGCCTGACGGCAAAAGCATCGGCAGTTTCCTGCTTACGGGAACAGACTGCTGCCAGTTCGAAACGATCGTCCTGCCGGGCACCGGCAATTACCCAGCCGGTAATAAAATTAGTTCCTACTACCCCAAACCGTATTTTTCTATTTGTTACTTCCATCGTATGCTCTTTTTACTAAAATCAATTTATTTCTTTTTATAACAAACCAACGTACTACATCTGTTGAATTATCGCCACTTTTACCCATCAGATATGGGAGAACTCCACCGTAAAGACAGTTCCCTCTCCCTGGCAGGAATGCACATGGATCGCTCCTTTGTGGATGCGTACAATTTTATCAACCAGTGCCATACCGATACCGTTTCCCTGCGTATAACTCCGGTTACTGCCACGGTAAAAGGGGATAAACAGATTGGCTTTATCTTCTTCGGTCATTCCCGGCCCTGTATCGGAAAAACGCAGGATCGACTTTTCTTGGTAAAAAGAGATATGTACGTTTGAGGTCTGGTCTTCCGAGAATTTGCAGTTGTTCTCCATCAGGTTGATAAAGGCAATATTCAATAAGAAAGGATTGCCCATTACGGTAATCATCGAATCGTCATCAGTTTCCTGCTCAAATATCAGATTTATAATGTAACCGGGATTACCTTTCAATACCTGTTCGCGGGCATCGAGCAAGAGTTCATCCAGGCGTACCTCTTCTTTCTTGATCTGTTCGGGTATGTAGCTGGCTTTTGCCAGGTTGAGTAAACCTTCCGATAACTTCGCGATACGTTTTCCATCTTCCAGGGCTTCCAGGATAGAACGGCAGTACTCTCCGGGAGTACGTTCTTTTAGCAGGCTCAGTTCCAGGCAACCAATCAGGGCAGCCATGGGTGTACGTAATTCGTGTGAAACATTACTTACGAACATTTTTTTGTGCATCAAAGGAATTTTCCAGCCGGTCGAGGGTATTGTTAAAAGTGGTAGCCAGTTCGCCCAGTTCATCATGCCGGTCGGTTACGGGTACACGGGCATCCAGGTTGGAGGCGGTGATCTGTTCTACCTGTTTCACGATATTGGTTACCGGCGATAAGACCGTCCGCGACATCATATAACCGATCAGGGCAAGCACAGCCAGACTGATGAGCCCGGAAAAGATCAATACACTTTGCAGGGCTGCCAGCTTCTCATATCCATATCCGTCGTAAGCTGCGGCTGTAATAATATAATTTCACCGGCAAACGAATAGCGCATTCCTATTACCTGGTACCTGCCCTCAAAAAATTCGATATAATTATTCTCCAGTATCTTTTGCAGCATTTCAAGCGTCTCTTTTACCAGGTCTATATCTACGGCATCATGGTATAAGAGGTTAAAGGTGGTATCATATAAAGCTACTTCTACCTCATCGATATAGTTGATATTGTTGGAGTAGATAGACTGCATGGTTTCTGCTTCCACCTTATGCCGCAAGAACAGGTGTGCTTTGGTTATCCCCTCTTTCGAAAGGGTACGGTAAAACAAGGTCCGCCGGTTGTTTTCCGAAAAGAGGTAGATCATACTGAGCAGCAACAGGAAAATAGTGGCGGTTACTGCCGTGTACCGGAGAGTTAACTTATGCCTGATCTTCATCTTCCCTGCGTAACATAAAGCCCATGCCCGGTTTGGTATGGATCAGTTTCATCTCAAAATCCTTATCGATCTTTTTCTGCAGGTAATTGATATATACATCAATAAAATTGGTGCCTGTATCAAAGTGGGTATCCCATACCTTTTCGGCTATTTCGACCCGCGAAAGTACCCGTTCGGGATTTTCCACCATATAGGTAAGCAGATTAAACTCCTTGGGCGTGAGCTTGATCTCTTTGCCACCCCGCAGGGCGGTTTTGGTTTGCAGGTTGATGGAGAGGTCGGCATACACCAGTTGCTGCCGGCGTCTCTCCTCCGGTTGGTTTCCTTTCCTCTTGAGTAGTACCCGGATGCGGGCATCCAATTCGCGAAAATCGAACGGTTTAACCAGATAGTCGTCGGCTCCGGCATCAAAGCCATCCAGTTTATCATCGGTAGTACCCAGGGCAGTAAGCATTAATATAGGAATATGGAGGGGGGGAGCGCGCGAATTTCTTTGCATAGTTCAAAACCATTCATTCCGGGCAGGATCACATCGGAGATCACCAGGTCAAAAGTGGCTGACCGGAACAGGCGCAACCCCATCTCCCCGTCGAAAGCAGTAGCTACTTGGTAGCCGGTCTCTTCCAGTCCCTGCTGTAACAGGGTAGCGACCCTTTGCTCGTCTTCTATAACTAATATCCTGATCATAACCTTCTATTTAACTAATCATTAGGAATAAGATGCCGGTAATAGTACCAAACAGAGTGTAATGGAACCTATTCGTGCTATGACAAAAATAGGGTTTTCAGCCGACACTTTCCTAAAAATTGTTGAGAATTAAAGGGTTTATATAAAAAGAGGATGGGAAAAAGATTATTTGCCAGCCCGGAAAGTTACTTTCCGGTTCATAATGAAATTAACTGCCCCATAGATAAAAAGCCCCAGGAACTGTGCTAGGTAAGCATCCATCCGGAATATTTCCACCAGGAAAAGAACCAGCAGGAACTACGACGTATACGCACACCCGAAAGCAAGTAAAAAAAGAGGGACTTCCCGGATAAACTTACCTCCTTTAGAACCGAATATCCAATACTTATTCCAGAAAAAATTATTGGTCAGCGCAGCCGCATAAGCCACTGCATTGGAAAGAATATAATTAACCCCGCACAGTCCCATCATCACCCATATCACCAACGCGGTTATGGCCGCATTCAGGGTGCTGACAAGTATAAAACGGATGATACGGACTCTTTCTTTCATATTTTTCTTTACATGATCTTTTCGTACCGGGTTAAAGAATATTCAGGTAAGCTGAAAACTTTTCTGGGCCACTTCTTTTCCTTTATAGTGTACGGTTAATGTCCAGACACCTTTTTTATCTTCCACAGGTTCCCATACCATATCCCCCAGAAAAAAAACGGAAATCATTACTATTCACAAAATAGGTACCCTCGAAAGGAGGCATTATCTCACCATCGTCGCCGGCAAAAGGCGGATGGTCTATACAGTACTGCAGTACTTCTCCCTTACCCTTTTTTTACAGAGAGGATAAAGCCAAACTCCACGTCGATAGCCGCCGGAATATCCAGGGTATGCCTGAGCACTTTGGGTAACTCTTTCGAATTACGATCCCAGGGAGTATAAAGCCCGTAACTGAGAATAGTAAACTCCGGATTTATCTTTGGCATAATTGGTCTTTCGTTATTTTCGGAATGCAAAGAAACAAATCTTATCCTATTTTTTACAAATAAATAAGGGTTATTTTTAATTATCCACCGGTAAATAATCTCTCCTTTTTAACGTTTATATTGTTCAATCAGTCGGTTTTCGAAAACTACTCCAAAGGAAATACCTTATATTTGATTCAAAAATTCCGGTTGACTTATGAACGAACAAATACTACATATCGGCTTTACCTGGTCCGTGAAGAACTGGATGCAGATGCCCTTAACGAAGGATTATTGGTGTATGATAACTTCGACCGGAATGCTAAACGGCACGAATCCGACTCAGATCATTTCCCTGTTAAGTTAGAAGACCTGATGATCTCTTTTTGTACAAATGGTTATGCCCGTGTCCGTATCGGCTACCGGGAAACAACCATTCATAAAAACAGCTTCATCATCCTTTTTCCCAATAAAATATTCCAGCCTATCGAAACCAGCGATGACTTCCGGATGTGTATGATTTTTGCCGATAAAAACTTTTTCCGTTTTCCGCAGGAATATAGCTATAAACATGCACGCGACCTGTTCACCATCCTTTCCGACCATCCCAGCCATACGTTACCGGAGGCAACCATGGAGGAGATATTACACCTCTATTCCCTTATTAAAAGTAAGATCAGGGAAAAAGAACACACCTACCGTAAAGAAATCGTATACAACTATATGCTTACGATGTTCTATAATATTGCAGATGTAATCTTATCAGACGAAAAGAAAAGAACGGCTCCGGCTACCCATAGGGAAAAAATATTTTATCAGTTTATCAAAGAGGTGGAAGAAAATTTCCGCAAAGAACGTTCTGTTCTATTTTACGCCAATAAGTTATGCCTTACCCCTAAATATGTATCTACACTGATACATGAAGTGAGCGGACGTACCCCCAGCGAGTGGATCAATGCAATTCGTATTACTGGAAGCCAAAGCACTCTTAAAATCAACCAATTTCACGATCCAGCAAATCAGCGACCAGCTCAACTTTCCAACCCAATCCTATTTCGGCCGTTACTTTAAAAAGAATACAGGTATGTCGCCCAAGAGCAATACAGGAATCAATAATAAGCTATTTTTTCCCAAAAAAAGGATTTAAGCGAAAATATGACCAGTTTTGAAGAATAATAGCCCTTTTCCGCTTCAACGGTTTGTCTCATCTTTGTAACATATAGGTAACAGTATACAGAATAGGTATTAGTACAAACGCCGGTAAGGCAAAAACAAACCATTATGAAAAACAATTTACTTTATTTCCGTTTCAGGACATGGCATTTTTGTGTGCTTCTAACAGGTTTTAGCCTTTTTGTTTTTCTTGCAGAAACCGTCTTTTACAGGCAGGTACCGGAACAGCAGCTGAGCTATTTATATGAAGAGGTAACCGGAAAACCGGACAATATCCGGCTGGGATTCATCCTCTTTACAGGTAATGAACCCTATAGCGGGCAGATGGAACATATCCTGGCAGATACAGCCCTGCAACATGGATGGGATGCCCAACTGTTCAGGGTAAATGCAGAGGAAGCCAGTGAACTGTCGGCCGCTTATCGCATTTCAGGCACTCCAAGCATTATTATACTGCAAGACGGACGGGAGCGCTGCCGTTTATTGGGAATGATACCTGCCGAGAATTTACAACACATTTATCAACGTTTCACATATTAAAAGGATTGAATGATGGTGCAGCAACAAACAGTAAAAAGTAGTTTTATACTCGAGGGTACAGCTCTTCATACCGGAGCATCCGTACAGGTCATATTTAACCCGGCACCCGCCAATTCCGGTTACTGCATCCGGCGTACCGACCTGCTGGGATAGCCTGTGATCCGGGCACTGGCAGAATATGTAACAGCTACCATACGGGCCACCGAACTGACCGACCGCGGTGCTTCGGTAAAAACAGTGGAACATGCCCTGGCCGCCTTATATGGTTGCGGAATAGATAATTGCCTGATCGATGTGAACGGCCCGGAGTTTTCCATCCTCGACGGAAGTGCCCTACCCTATGTGCAACAAATCTATAAGGTAGGTATACAGGTACAGCCAGCCGGACGGCGCTACTTTATACCCAAACAAACTATTAAGGTACATGATGAAGAAACACAAGCTATCCTTTCCATCGTACCTGCCGAACATTTCAGTGTGGCCTGCCGGATCTCTTACAATTCACCCTTCCTGAAAGAGCAGGTGGCAAGCCTGGATAGTATGGATAATTTTGTACGCCAGATAGCCGGTTCGCGTACATTCGTATTTTTACGGGAGATAGAACCTTTACTGGATCTGAACCTCATCAAAGGAGGAAGCCTGCAAAATGCTATTGTAATTTACGATAAACCCATTGCACAGGATAAACTGGACAAACTGGCTGATATGATGGGAGTAAAAAGACGGAATGCCGCCCACCTGGGATATATCATCCAGCGGGGCATGACCTTCTATAATGAACCGGCCCGCCACAAAATAGTAGACCTGTTAGGCGACCTGGCATTAACCGGCCGTTTTATCCGGGGAAGAGTAATAGCCCATTTTCCGGGCCATACAATCAATAATCAACTGGCACGGGCGGTAAGGCGGGAGATCGATACCGAAGCCTTACCCCTGCTTTCCGGTGCGGAAGAATATACGTTTTACCCTTTCTTTACTTAACGGATATGAATAAATATATACGGATTGCCCACATCATATGGGCAAGGAATAAAAGGTTCTGCATAGGAATACTCACAGGCATGCTAGCCGGATACCTTTACTGGTATCTCCTGGGATATACGTGGGGCAGTTATCCCCTGTCGGCTACCTGCTGGGTAAATTGCTGTTTTGGTGGGTTTACAGGGGGTTTTATAGCCGGCCTGTTGAGTGAAAAAAGTTATTAAACATTAACACAAATTTAACCCTTTTACCACACAGCACAGCTTCACAGTATTAATTAAATTTCTACCTTTGGACCCGGAGATAAGAACTACTATCTAGTCTAAGGCAAAGAGAAACTACTTTAATATGAAGTCATTTTTAATGAATTTGCTGGCTATGTTACTCATATCCGGCAATCTTGTACTGGCACAAAGTGGCCCGGGGTCTATCAGCGGAAGAATATTCGATGCAGCTACAAATGAACCATTGGAATTTGTAAATATCGCAGTTACCAGAAAAGGCGATAGCGGGGCGGTTCTACGGGGAGTTATTTCCGACGAAAACGGCAATTTTACCATACCCAACCTTCCGTATGCAGCTTACCAGCTACAGATCAGTTTTATCGGTTACCAAACCCATGAGCAGGAAGTAACCCTTTCTGCCAACCGAAAAAGTATCACCCTTCCTCCTATTTACTTATCGGAAGATGCTCTGATGCTTAACGAAGTACAGGTGGTAGGCATGCGTTCGCAAATGCGTTTTGAAATAGATAAAAAGGTATTTAACGTCGACCAGGACATTGCTTCAACCGGCGGCTCGGCCAGTGATATCCTGAGCAATATTCCATCGGTGGAGGTTGATAATGAGGGAGAAGTCTCCCTGAGAGGCAATTCATCCGTAACGATCTGGATCAACGGAAAAGCATCCGGACTATCTGCCGATAACCGGGCACAGATCTTAGAGCAATTACCTGCCGAATCGATAGAGAAAATTGAAGTAATTACTAATCCCTCTTCCAAATACAGTCCGGAAGGTACAGCCGGAATTATTAATATTGTACTTAAGCAAGACCGCAAAGGGGGCTATTATGGAAGCGCACAGGTAGGCAGTGACTCGCGGGGCGGTTACAACGCCAGTGCCAACATTAATTATAACAGTGGGAAACTGGATGCCTTTGCCAGCCTGGGCTTCCGTCGGCGGGAACATCGCCGGGGCGGATATACCAACCGGTTAAACTTTAATGAAACAGATACCTTTTTCCTCGACCAGGAATCGTCCGGCAAAGGCAACCGGAATAACCTGTTTACCCGCCTGGGGGTAACTTACCGCCTGGCCAAACAGGATCAATTCTCAGCTAGTGCATTTGGTATGTTCGGCGGTGGAAAAAATAATACTACCACCGATTACCTGAGCAACATACCCGACTCTTATACCAGCAGCCAACGGGTAGCCCGTTCAGACAATGATATGAAAGGAGGAAATATCGAATTAGGATATAAACACGATTTCAGCGAAAACAGCAATATCGACCTGACTGTTTCGTACAACCAATGGGATATGGACGAAACCAGTATTTACGACCAGACCTCCTTATATCCCGGCAACGAATTGTTCTCTTCTTACCAAAAGCAATTGAAAGATATCAAAGCCCACAACTGGGAGATCCAACTGGACTACCTGAATAAATTCAATGAAAACCATAAAATAGAAGCCGGGTATAAAGGAACACTCAACCGCGAGAATAGTCCGGTGGAAACCTATTCGGGTATGACCGGACAAAATGCCATCCTCGACCAGCAACTTTATAACCGTTTCCTGTACGACCGGGATGTACATGCGTTGTATGCCGCCTATTCCGGGAAGGTAGACAACCTGAGTTTCCAGGCCGGTTTACGCGAAGAGTATTCCAATATAAGTACACGTTCGCCCGAATACGGGCAGGCTACTTCAGAGGCAATCCCTTTTGAAACAGATTATTTCAGTTTGTTCCCCAGCGTCTTCCTGTCGTACACCCTTCCGCATGATAACGAGGTACAGATTAATTATACCCGCCGTATTTCACGCCCGTGGGGTGGACAATTGAACCCGTTTATGAATATTACCGACTCGGCCAATATCTCATTCGGTAATCCCTACCTGTCGCCCCAATATTCCAATGCCTTCGAACTGAATTATATTAAAACCTGGGAAGAGCATATGCTTTCTATGTCGGCTTACTACCGCACCACAGATGATGTAATCCAGCGGATCACTTTCCGCGACGGCGATATAATGAAAACCACTTACCAGAATATTTCACAAACGATCTCTTCTGGTGTGGAACTTGTAGGAAAGAATAAACTTTTTACCATTCTCGACCTGACTACTACCGTCAACTTATATTATTATAAACTCGATGGTTTCACCTACCAGCCGGCAGATGCCTCAGAGCCTGTGACCGGCGAAGGACAGAACGATTTCTCATGGAACATCCGGATGCTTGCCAACCTGAAATTATCCAAATCATACACCCTGCAACTGAATGGCAACTACAATTCACGCCAGGTTACCTCGCAGGGATACCGGAAAGCCAACTATTCACTGGATGGTGGTATCCGTAAATCATTTAAGGATATCAGCATCAGCCTGAATGCCCGCGATATACTCGATTCCCGCAAATGGGCATCCGTTACTTCGGGTACAGGATTCGAACAGGTATCGGAAAACTGGTGGGGTGGCCACCAGGTAGGGATAACCGTTACCTACAGCTTTGGCAATATGAAACCCAAACACGACAACAACCGCCGGAACAATAACCAGGAAGGAGCCGGCGGTGGTTACGAAATGGATGGGGTATAAGTAGTTTATTTTCCTACGCAAAGATTCAGAGGCTGGCTGGAAAAGATTTCTATTTTCCTGCAAAGCTTTTTAGTTTACCGTAGCACTTTTTTATAGATTTCAATCGAAAGAAATATAACTTACATTTGAAAGTTTATTTCCTTACGGACATAAGGTATATATCTCTCGAATATAAGTTATAAAAAACTCCTGCCAGTTAGTAAAAATAGGTGCAGAAGACCCGGAAACTTTCCGCAACAAGTTCGAAAACAATTACTACCAGGGGGATTAATTGGTAACTGTACAGGCAGGTATCCGTGCCGGTACCTTTGATTTTATTACCAAGCCCTGGAACAACTTGGTATTGGTAAAAATGATTATCCGCATAATGTCCTATTATAAATTCTGGATTTGAAGT
>JAJPZJ010000070.1 GCA_021204405.1 Tannerellaceae bacterium
TCCGACTTCAAATCCAGAATTTATAATAGGACATTATGCGGATAATCATTTTCTTTTAATACACAAAGGGTGGAGCCAGGAGGTGGTTAGGACCATTACTTTAAACGCAATTGTTCTCTCACAGATGTTTCATCTTTTTAATTCCAGAAACATTCAGAATTTTGCACTTAACAAAGACTTCTTCTCTAATAAAGTTGCCTTCCTTGTTTCCGGAATACTGATCCTATTGCAATTAGCCATTACCTATTTACCTTTTATGAATAAATTATTCGGTACTACTCCACTGGAATTACAAGCGTGGCTATACCCTTTCCTGCTGGGCTTTATTGTTTTCTGGTTAGTGGAAATGGAGAAGTGGATTGTAAGAATGGTTAGGAAAAAAGAGGTTATTTCATAAGTTCCCGATACGATATAGTTAAAGAAGGTATCTCAAATTTAATCGTTCTTTGAATGGCTTACAAGTTGTAAGCCCGGAGGGATTTTCATATGCTTAACAGCCCTGGGGTAATCCCTCTCCCTATAACCCTGTCTGGGTTGCATGCCATACGGGATGTAGAAAAGAGAGGCTCCCTGAAACCGCGGGTATTACCCATGGTTATGCATATGTTTAAATTATTACTCTATTTTTTACACAGTCCGGCCACTATATTTAGCATACCATGGCCGGCCTCAGGTTGTCACTTACTCTACATCCCACCACAGGCGACCGTATTCATTCATAGGTTCACCGAATTTAGGATCCAGTTTCATATCATCAATACGCTTTTGCAGATTTTCATAATTATGTACACCTGCATTCGGATAAGTAAAACGCATCCTTCTTGGAATCTGTTGATTATTACCCAGAATAACAGGTTGTCCAAATTTTACAATCTCACTATCGGTATTGGGATAACCTGTCCGTTTCCAGAAGGCATACATTTCATCTACATTTTTATAATGTTCGATATAGGTCTGTGCATAGATCTGCTCCAACGCTTTGGCTTTATCGTTACTCCATTTAATATCCGGTTGTTCCAGGAAAGTAGCGATCTCTTCATCCGTCATGGGTTCATAGTTTGCAAGGTCACAATAGCTACCCATCTGGTTCCAATGATCCAATGAGGCTTTGACACCCTCTTCATACCATTCTTGGGCTGTTTTAGCACTTTGTATATTTTCACGTAATACAAATTCCGCTGCCAAGAAAGCAAAATCGGCGTAGGTCATAATAGGTGCCCAGTTGGCTCCTCCACCCTGGGTATCATTTCCTTTCCATAAACGAACCTGTGGCTTGTTGGCCGGGCGCATATCTATCTCTTCCCCATCTTTCGATAAATAGTACTGCTGCCGTGGCCGGTCTCCTCCCTGACTATCATAACTGGCTGTACTACCCATCCAGCGGGTATAGTCTTCGGGGATCAGGCGGCTTTCATCTTCCTGTGCCGCATTAAACAGCCGGATATTTTCCGGTGTAAGATTATTAATAACAAAATACATTCTTTTTCGTGGATCTTCATTACGAACCAGATAATCCATCAAACAATAAGATGCAATTTCCATATCTACAATGGAGTGCCAGTCGCCTGTATGAATATTTACATAATTCTGGTCGTACCATAATACAAACCGATCGTCATTGCTGGAAAACACATAGTCCGCATTTGCCGGAGAAAGGATTTCAGTTACCATAGCCAATGCCTTTTCAGGCTTTATTTTCCAGATACGGCTGGCTAAGCGCAGGCGGATACCATTCGCCGCCTTGATCCATTTTTTGTATCACCATTATATGCCCTGTCATAACCGGTTAAGGCGATCTGGTTAGTAGCATTTTCTACTGCTTTCAGCCCCTGGATACATTCTACCAGTTGTTTGCCCCATACTTCTACCAATTCTTCCTGGGTTTCAAACCGGGGCTCCAGGCTTTCCGCATCATTCTTTCCATTACGGGCCTGCCAGGCTTCGGAATATGCCAGTGAGCCATATAAATCGGAAGTTTGTATCCCTTTGACAATCAATAATACACGGGTAGCATATCGAAGCTTTTCATATTTAGCCGCCCCATTTTCCGGAAGCTGGTCTATTAGGTAATGGATATTCGTAACCAACCCACCCATTGTATTATATTCATTATAAATGGAGGTTCCAATCGACTCTCCGAAAATCTCATATTGCGTAGTCCCATATCCCCAAATACCCGCACCGTATTGCATCCACCTGAACTTGGAAGCAAAAATGGCATTCCAGGCATGTCCGGAAGCAAGCGTTTGCACCTGCGCCGTATAGAAAAGGTCTTCCGGATTAACAGTATCTAATGATTTCGGATTCTTATTCATATCTTCAAATCCGTCCGTACAACCCGCCCCAAGCAGGGAAAGGGCTACTAAAAAAGTAATTCCTAAATATTTTATTTTATTCATAGTAGTAATTGTTAGAAGTTCAAACTAAGTTTTACGCTATAATTCCTGCTATATACGCTACCGCCTGCTTCCCTGGACTCTGCACTTTTATTGGAAGTAAGTCCTTCAGGATGGATATTATCAGGCAGGCTGTTATATAGGTAGCCCACATTACGAACAACAAATCCAAGGTTTGCATTTTTTACAAATACTTTATCTGTCCATTTTCTGGGGATATTCCAGTAAAGAGAAAGTTCGCGCAAGGCGATATAGGATAATTTATGGATAGATGCCTCCCGGATACCGTTTGTCCAATCATATAAATAACCATGATAATAGTAAGCAGATTGCGCTTGTACCAGTCCCTTTTCATAAGCTTCCTAATAGCTCATTCCACTCATATCTATTCCATCTTTATTTTTCACTCCTGCATCAAACACGCCGTCGGGGATCATTCCATCGTATACTACACGTCCGTCGTCTAAAGTACGTGCCAAACTACCGGTTTCCTGGGTACGGCCGTTCAAGGTTGATTTCAGTACTCCATTGGCCATACCATAGTTATAGGAGCCGGAGAAGATATCACCACCGAAACGTGCATCAATTACCATTCCGAAAGAAATGTTCTTCCATGTCAGGTTAGAAGTGAAACCTGCCAGTAATTTAGGTTGTATACTACCAATCTTGGTCGATTCGCCGGAACGGATCCAGCCGCCATTCGCATTTAAAAGTTTATTTCCATCATCATCCAGTTTAAAAGCATACTCAGTATAAATATCACCATAGGCGCCTCCTACAGTAGCCCATGCCTCAGTTTCGTCACCACCGGCATCCAGTTTATATTTATCTACTCCGGAAGTTAATTCTATAATTTTATTCCTGTTATGCGTCATGTTTACAGATACATCCCATAACCAGTCTTTTGTTTGGACAGGCGTACCGGTAATTAATATTTCTATCCCTGCATTCTGGATATTACCTGCATTAATAATCCGGTTTGAAACACCGGATTCAGGCGCAGCAGCCAGTTCAAGTATCTGGTTTTTAGTATTTGTTTTATAGTAAGCCACATCCAGGCCCAAGCGGTTATTAAACATCCTATAATCCACCCCTACCTCAATAGCGTATTGCTTTTCAGGCTTCAGGTCGGCTGCTCCCAGGTTTTTATTTTCAAAATCAAAATAGGCATAGCTACCTGAGTTATAATAATCATCTTTAAACAGGTTATAGTAAGTATAGGTACCGGGACTGGTAATTAAATAAGGAGTAGTACCTCCACCCACGATAGCATACGAAGCCCTGAGCTTGGCAAATGAGATAGATGTTGGCAGGTAATCACGGAAAGTCTGCATAAGCAACCAGGATCCATTGAAAGAAGGGTAGAAATAAGAAACATTTCCGGAACCATCCAGGTAACGCAGGGTAGATGACCAGTCGTTCCGTCCTGTTACATCCAGGAAAACCTGTCCTTTCCAGTCGGCACTGATAAGGCCGAATACAGAGTTAATCCTCTTGGCATTGATCTTTGCATAGGCTTCTGTAGTAGCCGCTTCTACAGAGTTATTCAATTCAAACAAACTGGGTACACGCAAACCATTGGTTGTTACAGAATTATGATAAGATTGATCTTCATTGAACCGTTCAATACCTACCGTACCACTTAAAGAGAAATCACCAAATTTGTGATTGGCAGTAAGCATTCCTGTCAATTTATATTGTTCTTTCTGAGATTCTTTAAGTTCATATTTTGAACCCCGGAACTCAGAAGGCTGGTCTGCCATCTTCTTATCTTCAAATTTTTATACAGGCGGTTCATATCTCCTTTTACTACCAGTTTCAACCACTTGGTCAGTTCAAAGTTCACATTCATATAGGCCCGGTAGTTATCTTCCTTTTGGATCTGATGGTTTTCATACATGCTAAACAAATAGGAGGAATAGAAAGGATCCTGGTTATTGTATCCGTCCTGTGTGGCACTCCAATAATTATTTTCCAGTAATTGGTGTCATAAAAACGAGGTACACGGAATACATAGTCATAGACAGGAGAAGCATCCCCTCTCTGGGGAATAGGATCTTTGCTCTTCAGGTTAGTATAGGCAAAACCAGCTTCTACAGATACGATCTTACTTATATCGTGCGAGGCATTGATAGATAAGCTATTACGGTCCATCGTATTCACCGGCCAGATACCATCTTCACTTCTATTAGAAAAAGAGAAACGGAAGGTACTTTTATCTGTTCCACCGGAAATAGCGACATTGGTATTGTTACTTCTACCCGTGCGGTACATATCTTTCAGGTTATTCTTATAAGGTTGATAAATTCCTTCAAACGTATTGTTATAGGTAAAAGGTAATCCATCGAAACGAGGCCCCCAGCTTCGCGAAGTAGACGTGATGTTCCTGTTTTCCGAACCATCTGAATTTAAGTCCCACACCGGATTCATTCCACTACCAAATTCATTTTGGAAAGAGGGGGTAGAATAAACCTTTTCCCATTGTTGGGTATGGGAAAAGCTAATCCCCAGCCCTTCTCCTTTTTGTCCCTTCTTGGTAGTAATAAGAACCACACCATTCGAAGCACGCGAACCATACAAGGCTGTTGCAGCAGCACCTTTCAATACGGAAACCGATTCAAAATCATCCGGGTTAAGGTTTTTGATGTCATTACCAAAATCCCGCTCTTCTTTACCGCCGGTTTTCGTAAGATCATTATCAATAATAATACCATCAATTACAAAGATTGGCTGGTTATTATTCGAAATAGAAGTATTACCGCGGATCAGGATACGCTGTGATGTCTGCGGACCACCTATACCCATATTAATTTGTACACCAGCCACTTTCCCTTGTAAGGCATTTACAGGGTTTACCACATTCGATTTAAGAAGGTCGTCACCTTTTAACTCTGTTATAGCATATCCCAATGCTTTTTTATCACGGGTCATACCCAGGGCTGTTACTACCACTTCAGATAAAGCTTGTGTATCTTCCTGAAGTTTTACTACCAGTGAAGGTTGTCCGGTATATTTTACCTCCTGGGTAGCATAACCGATAAATGAAACCTGGATCACTGCTCCATTTGTTACACCTTCCAACGTGAATTGACCATTCATGTCGGTAATTGTTCCATTGGTTGTCCCTTTTACAACAACTGAAGCTCCGGCTACAGAACCTAGTTCATCCTCAACAATACCAGTTACTTTACCAGCTTGTTGAGTACTTAGACTCATCTGCCCAATCGGAGCTGTTTCCGCACACACACTATCTGAAAAACTAAGTGCGCCTGCCATTAAGATCAAGCTAATAGGTTTGAGTTTTTTAAGCATAATAATTAATTTAATTAAACAATTGTTATTTAAAGTTGATAATTTATTAGCGTTTATTATAATTCATTCCGGATGTTACATCAGGGATAAAATAAATTGGGTTAGCTCCTTACTAGTAAACTTTACGTGAAGTTCCGGGAGAACTTAGGAAGTTCAGAATAAATACTGTTTGACAAATTAAAATTGACTCCTTTTAAGCTAGTTAATACTGCTTAAAGGGCACTAAAAACCTCTTTTTTTAATTTTAATTATGTTGTAAAATATTTTTTAATAAAAAAGATTAATTATGTTTGCAAAACAGAGAGAATAAAATCAGAGTTCTCCCGGAACTTTTATATTTATTTGCTTAATTCCATTAACCATACTTCTTTATTCTATTTTTCTTCTTTAATAAAAAAAATTCTGCACTTCTATAAGTAGTTAATTCCAATCCATCCTGAATAATATATACTCAATTCGAATAAAAGAACTTTCTCTCATAGCAATTTTTCTGTATTTTATCCTTCACCAGTCACAAGCTGTAGTTAAATTATTAATATACAATTATTTAACCCTATTACAAGTGTGACTGAAGCGTGATTAAAGCGTAACTGAAGAAAATCCCCAGTCACACGCTTTTGCATCAATTATTATTAAAATGCTTATTATCAATAGGATATATACCTAAGACGCAATCAGGAAAATTGTCCGGTTAATAAAAGAAATGCACATAAAACGCCCAAATTCCACCATCGTCCAGACCCAACGGTGTGTCTCTACAAGAAAAACAACTGGTTTGTACATTTTTTATCCGGAGCTATCGCTTCACTTACCGGATATACACTTACCTGCTAAATCTTTATAGGCTCCCAATGCCTTACGGTTCACGACCCGCAGGGGTGAGGATCGGGATCCTTATGGTTAAGGATCCCGATCCTCACCCCTGCGGGTCGTGACCTTTAACCTACTTTCTTACTATGTAATTATCAATGGGTGCAAACAATCCGGGTAAGGGGTGGTATAAGGATAGATAAAAATAGATAAAAGATGTAGGAAACCAGAAAAGGAAGATGTAAAATATACATCCAATTGCTATACTAGGAAACCAAATTAGAAACTTTTATTGAATTTGGAGCAAAATCCTATTTTTGCTATTATTCTATTAACGAATATGTTAGCTTATACATGTGACTGGGGATTTTCTTCAGTCACGCTTTAATCACGCTTCAGTCACACTTGTAATAGGGTTAAATAATTGTATATTAATAATTTAACTACAGCTTGTGACTGGTGAAGGATAAAAAACAGAAAAATCACTATGGAAGAATAATTAATAAACCCTAAAATTTTTCTTTTTAAAATCCTGAAGAGAGAAATATGTCATCCATAATACGCGCAGTTCGTATCGCAGTTAAACCGGTTGAAGGACAGCTACCTTTTCCGGTAAGTTCTTCAACAATACTTTGTATCATGGGTTGCTGTACATGTGCAGGGGGTTCAATCTCAAAATAAATCACTTCATTATCAGTATATAGGGCAATAGGTTGATAGGTAAATGTATTAAAAACGATCCGGCCTTCGGTGCCTATAATTTCAATTACATCTTCATTACAGTCCGGCCCTGTTACAAAACTCCATACGCCCGTACCCAGTACTCCTGAAGCAAAACACCAGGAAACAGCCAGCGTATCTTCTACCTCATAAAAATCTGCCTGATTAGCAACAAAACTCTTTACTTCGGCAATCTCGCCAAGGATATAGTCAAGGATATCAAGTGTATGAGGAGCCAGATCATAAAAGTATCCTCCCCCGGCAATTTCTTTTTTGATGCGCCAGGTATGTAAAGCGGGGTCCTTATCAGTTTCCAGAGGGGGTCGAAGGAATCGGGTATTAGCCATTATTACTTTGCCGACACCTCCTTCATTAACTAACTGTTTGACTTTAAGGAAATAGTCCTGGGCACGCCTGTAAAATGCAACAAACAGTTTCCGGCCGGTTCTTTGCGATACTGCCAGCATCTCTGCACATTCTTCATACGTTAAAGCCATAGGCTTTTCTACATACACATGTTTTCCGGCTTTCATGGCACGGACAGCATAGTCTTTATGGCTATCGGGAGGAGTAGCCACATATATTATATCAATCTGGGGATCATTAATCAATTGAGCGGCGTCTGTATACCAGGCAGGAACCTGGTGGCGCAGAGCAAAATCCCGGGCTTTTTCCTTATCCCTTCTCATTACTGCTACCAGCCGCGAATGGGGTACTTTATAAAAAGCTGGTCCGCTTTTTACTTCACATACATTTCCACATCCGATAATTCCCCAGTTAATTGTTTTCATGCTTTATTCGGTTAATCAGTTATAAAGACACAAATATGGTAAATAATATTCAAATCTCTTATGATAAGATTAAAAGTGATATGCAAAAATTAGAATTTTTCAACTACTTTTATTAGCAAATAAATACATCATGTCTGAAAACAAGCAACTTATAGAATACAGTCATTTCCTGAAACAAATTAAAGCTCAGATACAAACCTCACAAGTAAAGGCTGTGATAGCTGTAAATAGTCATTTGCTTTATATGTACTGGACAATAGGTAAACACATTCTGTTAGGGCAACAGCAACAGGGGTGGGGAGCTAAGGTAATTGACAATTTATCTAAAGATCTTAAAAGTGAATTTCCGGATCAGACCGGATTCTCGACCCGGAACTTAAAATATATGAGAAAATTTGCAGCTGAATATCCGGAAGATGTTTTATTACAGATTATCTCACAAACGGATAAGAAAGAGGGTAATACAATTGTGCAAGCACCCCTTGCACAATTAGAAGAACTATTTATGCAAGCACCTCTTGCACGAATATCGTGGTATCACCACGTAACATTGATGGATAAAGTAAGAGATCCAGATGAACGTATATGGTATATTCAGCAAACTATAGAAAACGGATGGAGCCGGAACGTTTTGCTTATACAAATTGAAACAGATTTATATAACCGACAGGTACAAACAAAGAAAATCACCAATTTCAAATCAACTTTACCAGCCCGGCAATCGGATCTTGCAGAACAAATGATGAAAGATCCATATATCTTTGATTTTGTTACCATAGGCGAGAAAGTACATGAACGGAATATAGAAGATCAGTTATGTAATCACATTACAAAGTTTTTACTTGAACTGGGACAAGGATTTTCTTTTATTGGACGGCAATATCATTTAAGTGTAGGAGATCAGGATTACTATATTGATCTATTATTCTATCATATAAAACTACGTTGTTACGTTGTGGTGGAACTTAAAACGGGAGCTTTCATTCCGGAATATCTTGGTAAACTTAACTTTTATATAAATGCTGTGAATAATAGCTTAAAAACGGAACAGGATAATCCAACATTAGGAATATTACTTTGTAAGTCTAAAAATGAAGTAATTGCGGAGTATGCTTTAGGTGGAATTAACCGTCCTATTGGTATTGCTGATTATGAATTATCAAAGATTGTTCCGGAAGAATTGAAATCTACCTTACCTACAATTGAAGATTTGGAAAAGGAATTGGAAGATATTTAAATATGCCAAATCGTAACAGAGAAAATATCTTTTTCTAAGTATATTCTCTTTTTATTACTTAATTGTCATAACAGTAAATTGAGAAGGATTAATTGTAGGATACCAAAGATAAATAAGTTCGTATGCAAATTATTCTCAAATAAAAAGCACTTACAAAAGTACTTGTAAGTGCTTGATTTTTAACTTGTGGTCCCACTTGGGCTTGAACCAAGGACTCCCTGATTATGAGTCAGGTGCTCTAACCAACTGAGCTATAGGACCGGTTCAGAGGCTGGCTCTGAAATCGGGTGCAATATTACGACTTTTAATCGTGATATGCAAATATTCAAATAAAATTCTTATTTCCCAGAAGCCTCTTCAGCAGCGAACTCCATCAGATATGCTTTGATAAAACCATCGATCTTGCCGTCCATTACTCCATTTACATCTGAAGTCTGGAAGTTGGTACGATGATCCTTCACCCGGCGGTCGTCAAAGACATAGCTCCGTATCTGTGAACCCCATTCGATCTTCTTCTTATTACTTTCGATCTTTTGTTGCTCGGCCATACGTTTTTGTAAGGCAATATCATACAACATAGAACGAAGCAAACGCATGGCATTCGCACGGTTATCCAATTGGGAACGGCTTTCGGTATTTTCGATCAGGATTTCACGGGTTTCACCAGTATCCGGGTCTTTGTAGTTATAACGCAGACGAACACCTGTTTCTACCTTATTTACGTTCTGTCCTCCTGCACCACCAGAACGGAAAGTATCCCATGTATAGTCGAACGGATTGATTTCGATCTCGATCGTATCATTCACTAATGGAGAAACAAAGACAGAGGCAAAAGAGGTCATGCGCTTACCCTGTGTATTATAGGGAGATACGCGTACCAAACGGTGAACGCCATTCTCGCCTTTCAGGTATCCATAGGCAAAATCACCCTCCAATTGCATCGTGACACTCTTAATGCCGGCTTCATCTCCTTCCTGGAGGTTGTTGATTGTAACTTTATAGCCACTGGATTCTGCCCAGCGTATATACATACGCATTAGCATGAAAGCCCAGTCCTGGCTTTCGGTTCCTCCTGCGCCGGAATTGATCTTGAGTACACAGCTCATCTGGTCGGCTTCCTGCCGGAGCATGTTACGGAATTCCAGGTTCTCTACTAATTCAAGGGCTTTTCGATAAGCCTCATCGACCTCATCTTCCGAGATAATACCTTCTTTTACATATTCGTAGGCAAGTTCAAGTTCCTCGGCGGCAGCATGTACTTCGTTATAGAGCTCAATCCATTTTTTAAGCTCTTTCACAACTTTCATCTGTGCTTCCGCCCGTTTGGAATCTTCCCAGAAACCCGGGTCTTGCGTACGGAGTTCTTCTTCTTCTAACTGGATGGTTTTACCATCTATGTCAAAGATACCCCCTCAGCGCCAACTGGCGCTCCAACACATTATGTAGTTGGTCTGATGTAATCATAATTTCTTCCTGTATTTTTTAATGAGGTACAAAGATATAACCCTATCGACAATTAAGTACTGCCTGTTGACAATTTTTAAATTATTCTTTGTAGATCTCTTCTATCTCTTTTTTGTAGTTCTCTAAGATTACCGGTCTTCTTAGCTTCAGCGTATCGGTCAGTTCACGGCTCTCCATCGTAAATGGGCTATACAAAAGAACAAATTTCTTGATCTTCTCATATGAGGCCAGATCTTTTTGATGTTCTTCTATGCGGGATTCGTACATGCGTATAATATCACTGTTACATACCAGCTCTTCCACAAGTGAATAGGAAATATGTTTCCGTCCGGCATATAGCTTTAACTGTTCAAAATCGGGTACGATCAAAGCACTTACAAACTTACGCTGGTCGCCGATTACTGCAATCTGCTGGATGTATTTATCGCTGGTCATTAATCCTTCTATTACCTGGGGAGCAATATATTTACCGTTAGAGGTTTTATATAAGTCTTTAATCCGTTCGGTAAAAAACAATACATTTCCTTCTAAGCGGCCGGCATCACCCGTACGGAAAAAGCCATCTTTGGTAAAAGCTTTCTGGTTTTCTTCCGGTTTATTATAATAGCCGGAGGTAACGGTTTTACCTTTTACAAGAATTTCATTATTGGTTTCATCTATCTTTACTTCCAGACCAGGCATAATAGTTCCGATAGAGCCTATTATAAAATGCTTTTCCGGATAGAAGCAGACTGTTGCGCTGGTTTCGCTTAAACCATATCCCACTACTATGGGGATATTTACCGATTGTAAAAATTCATCTACATTGGCAGCAAGTGGTGCGCCTGCGGTAGGAAATAATCTTCCTTTCTCCAGCCCTAATACTCTTTTTAGTAATGTATAAACAGTTTTATTATAGAGGTTGAATTTAAGGCTCAATCCAACCGGGGGTTTTTTATTTTCATTTTTATATTCCAGATTATACCGCCTGCCTGTTTCGATAGCATCGCGGAATATTTTCTGCATAAATTTAGGAGAAGAGGCTATTTTATCCTGTACGCCTACGTACGCTTTTTCCCAGAAACGCGGGACATTACACATTAAAGTAGGTTGCACTTCCAGCAATGTTTTCTGGATCATTTTCGGATCCTGATTAATTGCGATCGTTACTCCTTTGTGCAAACAATAACAACTCCATGCCTTCTCAAAAATATGAGTCAATGGCAGGAAACACATGGACACATCTTTATCATTTACAAGCGGCAGACGGATATCATGAATACGGAAAACCTCTAAAAAACAGGAATGCTGCAATACTACTCCTTTAGATTCGCCCGTTGTTCCGGAAGTATAAATAATCGTTGCAATATCGTCCGGGGTTATCTCATTAATCCTTATCTTAACCGTAGATTCGGCATGGGCATTTTCTCCCAGGCAAAGAAAATCCTGGAAATAGACAGAAGTTTTATCTTCCGGATTTAATTTTACTTTCGGATCAAAGATGATAATTCTTTTCAGGATTTTACTTTCCCGCTGTACTATAAATACATTATTATATTGTAATTGTTCGCCAACAAAAATGATACTTATATTGGCATCATTTATAATATATTCTATCTGAGCCGGTGAATTGGTAGCATACATCGGTACAGTTACCGCCCTGTTTGCATACGCACCAAAATCGGTAAAAAGGCATTCTGCCATATTCTGGGAATAAATACCAATATTTTCCTGCACCTGGATACCGAATTCAGCCATGGCTTTAGCTGTAAACATCACTCTTTCCGAAAAATCTTCCCAGGAAATTTTATGCCATTTATTATTTTCATTATCCCGGTATTTTAATGCAGTTTTCGAACCATACTGTTCCGCACGACGATGAACCAGTTCCGCAAGATGATAATATTCCATAAGTTGTATTTTGAAATTTAGCTACAAAATAAAGTATATCTTTGAATAGGAAGATATTTCCACCCGGTTTTTACACACTTTCCCCAATTTTGTACAATTTATCTCTGTTTTTTGATCTTTATTTTAGAGATAAAGGGATTTTCGACCCTGCAACTTCTTACTAATACTATGTTAAAATAGAATAAATATAGTAGTATGTATTGCATAGTACATAGGTATTACATATTTTTGTATAAAAATAAATGATTATCCGCATAATGTCCGTTGATTTATTGAACATCATATGA
>JAJPZJ010000016.1 GCA_021204405.1 Tannerellaceae bacterium
TTAGTTATGTTGAAAAAACTTAAACCAGTAAGCTTAATTCTAGTAGCTTGGGCAGTTTGTTTCTCAGGAAATGTACACGCGGAAGTTGCTCCTATTAAGCAAAACGCCGACATTTCCCAGCAGAGTGGAAAAGTGATGGGAACAGTAGAAGACCTCTTTGGGCCAGTCACCGGAGCATCAGTAGTTGTAAAAGGTACAACTAATGGAACAATTACCGATATGGATGGTAATTTTGTCCTTAATGGAGTATCTAATGGAGATATTTTACAAATCTCATTTATTGGTTATGTAACACAAGAGCTGGTATATTCAGGTCAGAGTTCTATTCATGTAAACCTGGAAGAAGATACACAGAAACTAGATGAAGTTGTTGTAACTGCTTTAGGTATTAAACGTGAAAAGAAAGCATTAGGATACGCCACTCAGGAATTAAAAGGGGATGACTTGGTAAATGCACGCGAAAGTAATATTACTAACGCTTTATCTGGTAAAGTATCTGGTTTGCAGGTAATCCGGTCAAGTACCGGCCCTAGTGGATCTTCTAAAATCGTTCTTCGTGGTAACAGCTCGTTAACAGGTAATAACCAGCCATTAGTAGTAATTGATGGTGTACCAATGGATAACTTTGTGGGCGGTATTGATGAAGCTTACGGTAACAATGGGGTAGATATGGGTAACGGCTTGGCCGATATTAATCCGGAAGATATTGAATCAATGAGTGTATTGAAAGGGGCTTCTGTATCTGCTCTTTATGGTTCACGTGCCGGTAATGGGGTTATTCTGATCACAACCAAGTCAGGAAAGAAACAGAGCGGACTGGGTATTTCAGTGAATGCCGGTCTTACTACTGAAACCATGTTCTTAAAGCCAAAACTCCAGAATACATTCGGACAGGGAGACTATGGTATCTATGATAAAAAATCCAGATATAGCTGGGGGCCTGTAGCAGATGGATCAAGTACATATGAAAACTGGGATGGAAGAGAACTTCCTTTACGTACGTATGATAATATTGGTAATTATTTCCAGACAGGAACTTCTTTTAATGAAGGGGTCTCTTTTCAGTAGAGCTATGATGGTACCTCTGTATTTGCCTCTATTAACCGTAATGATGATAAAGGACTTGTACCTGGTGCTAAATTAAATAAAACCTCTTTAACTTTACGCGGAGTTACTGAATTTGGCCCTGATAAACGCTGGAAACTGGATGCGAAAGCGAACTACATTAATAACTATGTAAAGAATCGTCCTATCCAGGGTATTAACCAGTCGAATGCTTTCAGGACAATTTACGAATTACCCCGTTCACTTGATGTTACTCAATTAGAAAATTGTGTAGATGAAAATGGTAACATGATCTGGTGGGATTCGGAACAAACTCCACAAGAAAACCCTTGCTGGATTAAAGATCATCGGACCAATGAAGATACCCGTAACCGTTTGTTGGGAAGTATGTCACTTTCTTATTGTATTTTTGACTGGTGGAATATTGAGCTTCGCGGTGGTACCGACTATTATACAACCAATACAACAAGTAAATTATACTCAGGTGGTAATGTAACACCGGCAGGTAATTATAGTGAAAAATCAGAAACATTCTACGAAAATAACTATAGTTTCCTTACTACTTTAAATAAGGATAACCTGATCAGCAAGTTTGGTGGTTCGTTTACTTTTGGTGGTAACATGATGATGCAACGTCGTAAGTTTATCGAAATGGGTACAGGTGATTTGCTGGTGCCGAATTTATTTACGATTACCAACGCTGCTAATAAGCAAAATATGAGCCATAAGGTAGAAGATAAGCAAAGAAAAATGAATTCTTTGTATGGCTCATTACAAATGAACTGGGACGGATGGTTATTTGTGGATGTTACAGGACGTAACGACTGGTCGTCTACCATGAGTAAAGAAAACCGCTCTTATTTTTATCCTTCTGTAACTTTATCGGCAGTTATCTCTGATATGGTTCAGAAAAACGGCGGGGTAATGCCTGAATGGTTCACTTTTGCAAAGGTACGCGGAGGTTATGCACAGGTAGGTAACGACCTGGATGTTCACCAGCTATATACTGTTTATAACACAGATATGGACCCGGCAGGTAATCCTGTAGGAAATCTGGGTGATAAATTATATGATCCGACAGTACGTTCGGAGTTGGTTAAATCATGGGAATTTGGTACTGAATTGAAATTCTTCGATAACCGTCTAGGTATTGATGTTGCATGGTATAAGGAAATAATACCCGCCAGCTATTAGACCTGGCTGTAGACCCATTTACCGGTTATCGTTCACGTAAATTAATGCTGGTAACATCCAGAATGAAGGATTTGAATTTATGGTATATGGTACTATTCTGCAAAATCCCAAAGGTTTCAACTGGCAGACTACCTTAAACGCTTCCAGAAATAAAAATAAAATCATTGAACTAATCGACGGTGTAAATGAGTATAATATTAAAACTTTTGACGACCTGAGGATCGTTGCCCGTACCGGTAGCTATTATGGTGATATGTATGGTAAAAAATTCCAGCGGGTAGAGTCGGGTGAACATGCAGGAAAAATTATCGTAGACGATGAAGGATTACCTTTAATTACTGCAGAAGCCGAATACCTGGGTAACCAACAACCGGACTGGTTGGTAGGATGGACAAATACATTCAGCTATAAAAATCTTTCTTTTAGTTTCCTTATTGATGCCCGTATCAGTGGTAAGATCTATTCGGCTACCAATGCCAACTTATATAAATTGGGTAATGCTGCCGGAACAGTAATCGATGGTAAACGTGAAGAGTTTTTAGTCCCTAATAGTGTAAAAGAAGATGGAAACGGTAATTATATAGCTAATTCTAACGAAGTTACTCCTGAAAGATATTGGAAACGTGTGGGTGGTAGCGGTAATATCGGCCTGGGAGAAGCGTTTACGTATGATGCGACCAATATTCGTTTGCGTAATATCAATGTATCTTACAACCTTGATAAAAAATGGCTGGCAAAAACTCCGGTTGAAGGAGTAAGGTTATCATTTGTTGTTAATAACGTTTGGATGATTGTAAGCCACCTGAAAGGTATTGATCCGGAATCAGTTTCTTCAACTAATACGAATGCTACTGGCTATGAAAATAGTGCAGCTCCTACATCAAGATCATTTACGTTTAATGTAGGTGTTAATTTCTAATTATGAAAAATACAAGTAATATGAAAACAGTGAATAAAATATATTGTGGGTTTGCGTCGGCATTACTTTTACTGAGTGCCTGCAGCGATTTTGAAGACATCAATAAAGACCCGAATGCTGTAAATGAAGAGAATGTAAAAACCTCTTACCTATTGAATAAGTCAATCGTAGGGGCGCAGCAGAATCCTGAAATCTCCGAACGTATCTTTGTTATTCAATGGAAAAGTGCAGCTCGTTTTGAACGTAGGGGCGGCCTTGCCGTAGGTGCTAATTACGATGTTTATAATGATATGTATTTTAGTACCAGTTATGGAGTTGCCTGGTTGAATAATATTAACAAAGCCGTACAGTTGAGCGAGTAAAGACTAGCTGCAGGTGACGCACTTGCAAGCGAATATAATGTATTGCAGATGGCTCGTATCTGGCGTGCATATATTGTTTCCGAGTTGGCAGACTGTTTTGGTTCTATCCCTCCTGAAAATAAATTTGATGGAATTGTTGAGTATAAAAGCGTAGAAGATATTTATGATTTTATTTTAACAGAGTTGCAGGATGCAGCTTCTAAACTGGATGTGGATATCAATATGAGTGATATCACAGATGAAGGTACAGACCAGTTTTATGGTGGCGACGTATCAAAATGGATTAAATATGCTAACTCTTTGACTCTTCGTTATGCAACGCGTCTGTCAAAAGTTGCTCCTGAAAAGGCAAGAACTGCTTTTGAAAATGCCGCTAAAGGTAGCCTGATCACTTCTGCCGGAGATATTGCTCAGATACAGGAGGTGGATGGTTGGCACGACCTGGTGGGAGTTATGTCTCGTACATGGAATACACAACCTATCTCTGTTACTATTAATAATATGATGATTGGTTTGGGTGGTATCGACTTTCAGGTCCCTGCCGAAATTGCTGAAGAGGTGACCTTAAAGGATGCCAGACAATATCTGGGTAGACGTTTTGACAAGCATTTTCCAACTTCTACAAACGATCCTGCACCAGGTTATTTCTTTGATGCACTTCCTTCAAAGATCGACCCACGTGCATCGGTACTGTTCAGTATACCTGGCTATGTAGATCCGGTTATTTATCCGTCTAATAGTATTGGTACATATGATAAAGATCCTGGTTTGATAGATCCTAATAATACAGAAAACTTTATTACAACTTTGAAAATGAAGTATACCTGGAATACCTGGGTTGCTGGTCAATGGGAGAATAAAACTGCATTAAGTTCGGAAGTAACAGGTACTTCTGCTAATTTCCCATCCCTGTCTAATATCTACCGCACAAGTGATAACAAACGTGTTTGGTTTGGTCCGTGGGAAACTTACTTCCTACTGGCAGAGGCTGCTACTTATGGATGGAATGTTCCGGGTGATGCCAAATCAAATTATGAAGCAGGTATCGCTGCTAGTTTTGAATATCATGGTGTGACAGGATTCCTTGATGAATATCTGGCTTCAGAAGAGTATAACCGTATAGGTACATCCGTAGCTTTCAACCATACTACAGAGGCACAACCTTATACTGTTGAATATATAGATGGATATACAGGAGAAACTAAAACAACAACTTATAACTATCCAAAAAACTCTATCTATCTTAACGGCCAGTATAATAATGACCATCTGACAAAAATTATTACGCAGAAATATCTTGCCCAGGTACCCTGGTTACCATTGGAGGCATGGAGTGATCATAGACGTTTGGGCTTGCCTTTCTTTGAAAATCAGGCTGTGGAAATTGATTATAACCCAACGAATGATGAACTACCTCTTACAAAAAGTAATTATATGGAATGTAAATGGGAATTCTATCAGGAAAGGTTCCGTTATCCTTCAAGTATACAGGTAAATAGTAGGGAGAGCTATGAGACTGCTGTTCGACTGAATGGGGGAGAAGATAAAATATCAACTACACTATGGTGGACAAACCGTAAGTGAAAATAAGTAAGATTGATGGAAGGAAAGGCTACCCGGAAATGGGTAGCCTTTCCTATGGTCTGAAAAGTTTCTGTTTTTATAAAACCAAGCTGTTTCTAAGAGGTTATTTGACCTCAGAAGGAGCTCGATTCGTATTTAGATCAATTCAGTTCTTTTAAATTAACTATTGTATGGGTTGTGTTTTCTGGTTTTAATTTGTTTTTTATCTTTGACCGGTTTACCATAAATGCATTATTTATGGTAAAAATTGTTTTATCTTAATGAGTAACTTATAAATATAATCCTTATGCATAATCGGTTTGGAGAACAAAACATAGAATTATTCAGAGAAGCGCTGGATGAACGTTCCCGTGAAACACTTGCTTTAGTCGTACAAAAAATCGTAGAAACTAAAAAACGTGGTGGTAAAGTAATGGTGGTTACAGGTAGTGGCCCTAATATCCATGAAGGTGTTACCACCTTGATCGCCGAACTTGTACATAAAGATATTATCGACGCTGTTTCCACAAGTTCTGCCGTAGTATCCCATGAAATGGCCGGTTCGCTCGACAGGGTATGGCGTGTAACAGCAGAAGGTCTGGGTTTGGAGGAATTTATGCCCCGTGGTGGTCTGTTTGAATTTTCAGAACTGACAGATGAACAGTGGGAAGACCTCAAAAAGGAAATGATTATTGACGATGAGTTAGTTGCAAAAGGAAAAACCTTGCCTATCCATTCAAATATTATCAAAGCTGCCGGTAATATGGCTTACCCGATGGGGTTGAGAAGCGAGATTATTGCTTCAGAAATCATGGAGCTTGCCCAATCCATGGAAAGACCTTTGAAGAAGTTGCCGGGTTGGGTTGCGACCCTATGACCATGATCGGAGCCTGTGCCGCCAAAGGTAAAAACTATCTGGTAACTGTACCGCAAATGATCGGTGGAGGTAAGGTCGGAATGGCTATCGGCGACAGTGTCCCTATTTCAGGACGTAATATGCGGCTGGCAAAAATGTTGGCAGAATCTGATGTCATTATCGAATCGGCAGTAGCCTTAACGCAGGAAATTCATGACGGGCCGTTAGAATACTATACCGGACACGGGATCTGATCGTGGTGGCGTGGCGAATACACCTACTCACTCAAAGATAAAACATTAATCAGGTTTGACCTGGACGAAAACTTACGGAAAACAGTTGATATCGACAAGCAAAGTAATACCGTACAGGACGCCATTGATAAAGGCCTGCCGAAAATGAAACTAACCAAGATTCCTTTCCGTATGGAAATGTCAGCCTTTGCCAGGCATGAAGGTAGTTTACCTGTAATCGGTGATATTGGTAAAATATGGCCTATTGTTGCCTATGATGTTGCCAAAGAATTAGGTATAGAACTCGACTTTATAAGTTCTTCCCAGGATACAGACGCCGGCCAGGAAATGAGAAACTGGATTGTTGAGCACGTTAAACCGCTTGACAGGCAATTAATGCTTACTAAACTGAATGTATAATTATAAGGAAAAGAGTGGTGCCTGAAAAGTCATTAACAAAGAGAAATTAAGAAGAGAAACACGGAGGCACGGAAGGTTTATTTTAGATAATTGAAATCTCCGTGTCTTTGTATCTCCGTGTTTAAATATTATTTTAATAACTTTTTTATTGCTAAGACATTCATTTTTAAGAAGACACTTTTTTAGTAACCCTCTTTCTTTTCCTATTTCTTTTTTTATCTTTAACATCTTTATTAAGAAGATGTTAAAGATAAAAAAGATTATCCACACTCTATTGTTCGCTGTCATTGTATGCTATCCCTTGATATTGAATGCCCGGCTTCCGGAGCTCACCTATTATCCCGGTAAAGCAGAATTAACCGGCCGGATCTTAAATTATCATCCCGACTCTAATTATTACCTGCGGGTAATCATTCCGAATTTGATAAATCCTAATTTTTCTCCTGATTTTATTGATATAGAAGTAGACGGTACTTTCCGGCAATTGTTACACCTGCAATATCCTACGCAGGTAAATTAAGAATTGGCGATTACTCCCAGTTGATCTCCATAGAACCAGGTGATAAACCTTGTTCTATGGAGATAGATCTGGAAACCAATCAGCCGGAAAAGCGATTTGTTTATAGCGGTACATATGCTGAAATAAATGACGATTTCAATCATAAACTGGCCACCTCTATTCCATATGCCCTTAAAGAATCCTCTTTAAGATTATTATATAAGGCCTCTCCGCATGAGTACCGGGCTTATTGGATGAAAACCTACTATGAAGCTGTTGAAATGAATAATGCAATGGAAGGTGTGAGTGAAGGTGCACGCAAACTTGCCAATTGCTCAGTGGCTTTTATGACGATAGTTAACCTAAAGAGTTTTAAGTACGCACAGCAATATATGGCTATGGTAATGGAAGGAGTAGAACGGATAAAAACTTTCAAAATGTTTGAAGACCTGATAGTCCCGGAAGAGTTTTACGATGTATTACCGGAATTTCCTTTAAATGATCCTGTTGCCGTTTTCTGTTATAATTTTGGAGATGGATTATTCATGTTTGTAGATGCATTGAAACCTACCTTTTTTATGAAGATTATGTATTGGAGCATATCCCGCTGACGGAAGAAGAAAGGGAAATTGCGGCTACTTATAGAAATCAGTCTTATGATGTAGAGATGTCTGTATCTAATGCATTTATGGAGATCCTTTTAAAATATAATGATCTTTTATGTAATTATAAACGAGCCCAGATTGATCAGGAAAAGCAATTGCTTGCCCGCTTTTATGGTTCGGCAGACCTTCCTGTTTTTGAGTTTATTGACCTTGCTTTTACCTGGCAATATTTTGTAGAAAACAAACCATTACCGGAAGAAGTGGAGCTTTATTATACCGATCTTACTCATCCGGTATGTATTGGGGTACTGAATGATATGAATGAACAGATGAAGCCTTGGCGTAAAAAGGAAGCGGCGGATAAACATATTGTCTGTGAAAATCCTTCCGGACCGGTAGAAGAGGTATTGAATGAATTGGTTGAAACCTACAAAGGAAAAGTAATTATGGTCGACTTATGGGCTACCTGGTGCTCCGGTTGCCAGCGGGCTATGAAAGAATATGAAACCATAAAAGGCGACTTCGATCCTGCGAAGGTCGCTTTTGTCCATATAACCGATCAAACCTCACCGCTTGAATTATGGCAGAAACTGATACCCGATGTAACCGGCTATCATTACCGGTTAGATAAACCTCATTGGGAATATATCTGGAATTATTTCAAACTTCAGGGTTTAGGCTACCACTTTATAATAGACAAGGAAGGAACTATCCGCCATGAATTTGTACATGTTCCCCGCCACGAATTAAAAACAATGATCGAAAAGTTACTTTAACGTTTCAATCTCTTTCAGCCACAGCGTAGCTATTGCATCACTCGGCATGCGCCAATCGCCACGCGGCGAAAGACTTACCGAACCCACTTTAGGCCCGTCGGGCAGGCAACTTCGTTTGAACTGCTGTGAGAAGAAACGGCGGAAGAAGGTATATAGCCACTTCTTTATCGTTTCATTATCATACTTATCCCCGAAAGCCGTTTGTGCCAGGAAATAAATTTTTGCCGGATGAGAGCCGAAGCGGATAAAGTGATACAGGAAGAAATCATGTAACTCATAAGGGCCTACCAGATCTTCCGTAACCTGAGTGATATTATCATTCTCATCAGCGGGGATCAATTCGGGACTGATCGGAGTATCGGCGATATCCAGTAAAGTAATGCGCGACTGCTCATCTACCTTGTAGTTTGCGATCCACTGCACCAGCGAACGAACCAACGTTTTCGGAATGCTGCCATTTACACCATACATCGACATATGGTCGCCATTATAGGTTGCCCAGCCTAAGGCCAGTTCCGACAGGTCGCCTGTGCCGATTACCATGCCATTCATCTGGTTGGCAACGTCCATCAATATTTGTGTACGTTCGCGTGCCTGGCTGTTTTCGTATGTTATATCATGTACGGAAGGATCGTGTCCGATATCTTCAAAATGTTGCAGGCAGGCTGCTTTGATAGATATTTCCCGTATGGTAACTTCCAGCGATTCCATCAGGTTGATAGCGTTATTGTAAGTACGGCCGGTAGTTCCGAAGCCCGGCATGGTGATTCCAATGATCTGTTTGCGTGGCATCTTTAATGCATCGAACGTCATCACGGTTACCAGTAAAGCAAGTGTTGAATCTAATCCTCCGGAGATACCGACCACAGCAGTTTCCGAATGTGTATGAACCAGCCGTTTGGCCAGGTCGGCCACCTGTATGTTGACGATCTCTTCACAACGTTCGTTTAAGGCATGGCCTGAAGGAACAAACGGGTGGGGATCAACAGGGCGGGAGAGGATAAACGGTTTGCGGAGTGCCGGCAGGTCAAATTCAATTACCCGGGAGACTGGGGACGGAAAAGAGGAAACATACTGCATAAAACTAACATTTACCCTCCGGTCGTTCTGTAAGGTGGCAATATCAATTTCGCTTACGATTAATTGTTCCTGCATTGTAAAGCGGGGCGAATCCTGTAGGAGAGTACCGTTCTCGGCAATCATGCCGTTCCCGGCAAATACCAGGTCGGTGCTCGATTCGCCAAAGCCGGCCGAAGCATATACATAGCCGGCCATACAACGGGCGGATTGCTGGGTAACCAGTGAGCGTAGGTAACTGTTTTTGCCAATAATCTCATTACTGGCCGAAATATTAAAGAGTAGGTTGGCACCTTCCATGGCCAGTAAACAACTGGGTGGAACAGGTACCCACAGGTCTTCACATATCTCGATCCCAACAGCTACCTCACCCGATACAAACCGCAGGTTACCCATGGGATAGACTCCTTGCCCGATGGTGATATTCTCTTTCGTCAGGCTGGTGGCCGGAGTAAACCAGCGAAGCTCCTGAAATTCTTTATAGTTGGGGAGATAGGTTTTAGGAACTATTCCCAGGATGGTACCGTGCTGGAAAGCAACGGCTGCGTTAATCAACCGGTTGCCTGTACGGAGCGGTACGCCTACGATTGTAAAAATATCCAGGTCGGCCGTGCGTTCCACCAGTTGCATCAATGCCTCTTCCGCACAATCCAGTAAGGTTTGCTGTTCAAACAGGTCCATGCAGGTGTAAGCTGTGATACATAACTCAGGAAAAGCAATGAATTGCACATCCTGGCCGGATGCCTTCCGCATCAATTGTTCGATCTGTCCGATATTATAAAAACAATCTGCTACCAATACATGTGGCACCGCTGCAGCCACTTTTACAAATCCGTATTCCATACTTTTTTCCATATATAACAACAAAGATAGGTAAATTGGCTGAATATGGATAAACCTCCCGGTAAAGATCGGACTCAGAGATTGGCAGCGATAAAAGAATGTATTACCGTTTTCATGCCTTTGTAATATGACGACCCTACCTTTGCAGCATCAACATTTTAAGTTTTTAAAGTTCATAGAGGCAATTAGATTTAGCGTTTATTTTGGGTTATTTTATTTGAAGCTGTTGTGAAACAATTTCTATACCTGAAAATAGAAAAGCAAAAGGATGAACGGTATACCCGGCTTACTTTTGCTTTTTTTGTGGAGTTATGGTTGTGGGCTTCGGGATATTTATTTCTCTGCATATAACGGGAGCAAGCCTTTGTTCCGTAATTCTGAGAGGATAGATTTTGAAAAGCTGCCCGCCAATGCAGGAAGATTTTCGGATACACTGGTTCGCTTTTGTGCACAGTAAACCAATTCATCAGAATCATTGGCCGTATAAATTTCTACTTCCAGCAAATAATCGAAAGAGGCATTGTAATAACCGGGTGTATACAGGGTGTCGTATAAGGTCCAGTACCTCCTGTAGTACCGGTGGGAACCCTGGTAATGGGGACGGCCATAATAGCTGGCTGCACGTAATTCTTTTTCTTTATTAATAAATGATACCAGCATAACCGCCGTGTAACCCGAGGTTTCCAGCCAACTGCTCAGCTCTTTCCCGGTAGCTGTATGGAATCCGGTCATCCCCAGTTGGTCGATTGCGGAAAAGGCATCTATACCGGCTGCCTGTAGCTACCGGGCAATGGCCTCTTCTGTTTCTATACGTTCCTCTTTATCTTCTGTAATACCCACCACCAATACTTTACTCATTAGTTGCGAAGGTGGGTGCTGGATACTCCATGAGGTAAGCTTTTGTGTAGAATAACAGCCGGAAAACAGGCAGGCCAACAGGCATGCAGCGAACTTTAACTTTTTCATAATTTTGTTTGGATAGAGAAGTGCGTTCTTTTACTTATTTTTCTAGCATAACAGGGTGGAGGAAATATTTGTTCACGATTCCGGCTCGTCTGCTGATAAAACCTTCTCATTCGCCGATAAATAAAATCCGATTGTCTGTTAGGAATTGCCTGTTAATAAAAAAGTTCTTATTTTGCAGATGTTTTGTGCAGTGACCTTAATTTATAATAACGACAACTGATTAATACCATGATTTGGAACGAAACTATTGAATGTATGAGCCGCGATGAAATGCGGAAACTACAAAGTATCCGGTTGAATCGGATAGTGGAGCATGCTTACCACAATTCCCCTTTTTACCGGAAGAAAATGCAGGAGTTAGGCGTAACACCTGAAGATATAGAAACGATTGACGATATTATTAAACTGCCTTTTACCGTTAAACAGGATCTGCGCGATAACTATCCTTTTGGCCTGATAGCTAAGCCGATGTCGGAAATCGTACGTTTACATGCTTCGTCGGGTACTACCGGTAAACCTATTATAGTTGGATACACCCGGAAAGACCTTTCCGTATAGGCGGAAGTGATAGCCCGTTGCCTGGCAGCTTATGGGGTAACCAAAGACGATTGTGTGCAGGTAGTGTATGGATACGGACTGTTTACCGGTGGCCTCGGCCTCCATTCAGGCGTGGAGAAGATAGGAGGTACGGTGATCCCTATCGGAAGCGGTAACACTCAGAAGCAGATACAACTGATGCATGATTTTGGTACCAGGGCCCTTGCCTGTACACCTTCGTATGCCTTGTACCTGGCAGAAACAATACACGAATCAGGTACGCCACTGGAAGAATTTGCTTTGCGTATAGGTATCTTCGGTGCTGAGCCGTGGACAGAAAATATGCGTAAGGAGCTGGAAGAGAAACTGAATATAAAAGCATATGATATATATGGCCTGACAGAGATTTGTGGCCCCGGAGTGGGAGGCGAATGTTCCTGCCAGGATGGAACCCATTTGTGGGAAGATCATTTCTTCCCGGAAATAATTAATCCGGAGACATTGGAGCCGGTAGCACCGGGAGAACAGAGCGAACTTGTTTTCACTACGCTCACCAAAGAAGGGATGCCAATGATCCGTTACCGTACACGAGACCTTACCTCGCTGAACTATGAAACATGTAAGTGTGGCCGTACCGCCGTACGGATGGGCCGTATCCTCGGACGTAGTGATGATATGCTTATCATTCGCGGAGTAAACGTATTCCCATCGCAGGTGGAATCGGTAATCCTGGAATTGCCGGAATTTGAACCGCACTACCTAATCGTAGTAGACCGTGTGAACAATACCGATACCTTCCAGGTTCAGGTAGAAGTACGGCCGGAGTTTTACTCAGACGAGATGAACAAAATGCTTGCGCTGAAAAAGAAGATCACCGACCGTTTGCAGAGTGTGATCGGCATTCAGCCGGATGTGAAAATTGTAGAACCGCGTAGTATCGAACGCAGTATGGGGAAAGCCAAACATGTGGTCGATAACCGGAAAT
>JAJPZJ010000008.1 GCA_021204405.1 Tannerellaceae bacterium
GTTCAATAAATCAACGGACATTATGCGGATAATCATATTATTTTTTACTTAAAAAACAGTAATATTGTAGTCTAATAACCCATAAAACAGATAAAACGCTTATGAAACTTCTGAAAAGCATCACCCTGCTTTTTGCAATCACTTTCTGTATTCCCTTGCTGGTGTTTGCAGAAAAACATCCTATGTCTTTTGAACAACTGATAGCCTGGAAACGAATTACCGAACAGGCCATCTCAGATAACGGCGAATGGGTTGCCTGTAAAATGGAGCCATGGCGTGGTGACAGCAAAGTATTGATATACAATAAAAAAGGAGAACAGATAGCAGAGATCCCTGTGGGAAGCAAATTATTTTTCACCTCTTCATCCAATTACCTGCTATTGACACAATCGCCGGCGTTGGAACTTATGGAAGAAGCAAAACTGAAAAAGTAAAAGAAGAAGAAATGCCCGCCAATAAGCTGATAATATATAAGCTAGCGACAAAACAGGTGGAAAGTATAGACTCAGTAAAAAATTATAAGTACCCAGAAACAGCAGACTGGCTGGCTTACCAGCGTACTCCTAAAAACGATTCTGCACTTTATATACGTAGTTGCGACGGCTCAGCGCCTGTTGTCATTCCAAACGTATCTGACTACAATTTCGCTAAAAAAGAAAATATCCTTTATTATATTACCACTGAGAAATCAGCAGATAATCAAACAATTTCACAACTGGTTACCTTCACCCCCGAAAAAGGTTCTTCAGTAATCCACGAAGGAAAAGGGGTATTCAAACAGGTTGCGTTTACTGAAAAAGGCGACCAACTGGCTTTCCTCTACTGCCCGGACAAAGATTCTACCGCAACAGGATTTTCACTTTATCTTTCAGAAAAAAATCAACCGGCGCGCCTGGTAGCGGCACGTGAGAATAGTAATATACCTTCCGGCTGGGTAATCAGTGAACATGCAGCTATTACTTTCTCTAAAAACGGAGAACGGGTATATTTTGGTACAAGCCCGGAACCTCTTCAGAAAGATACTACTATCTTACCGGAGAACCGTCCGAACGTACAGGTCTGGAAATGGGATGAAGGAGTACAGTATACAGTACAGAACGTAAATAAAAGCAAAGACCTCAACCGTTCCTACAAAGCAGTTTACAATAGAGCTAAAGATCAAATAGTACAATTAGCCACAGAGAATATTCCTGAAGTAATTACTCCGGAAGAAGATGCTTCCCCCTGGGCAATTCTTACCACTTCAAAGCCCTACGATACACAACGGATGTGGCGTGGAAAAAACAAATACGATATCTATGTAATCAATCTGGATAATGGCGAAAAACAACAGATTAAGGAGGATGTATTTCACCAGATCCAGCTTTCTCCTCAGGGTAAATTCGCTTACTGGTATAATATAGCCGACAGTAGCTGGTACACCTACAACCTGGCAGAGAAAAAAAGAATACCGCTTAACTACACCCACAACCTTCTATGCCTGGGATGAAGATAACGACGTCCCCGACTATCCACGTCCTCACGGATTGGCCAGCTGGAGCAAAGAGGATAAAGAAATCCTTATTTACGACCGGTATGATATCTGGAAGTTTGACCCGGAAAACAAGGCTCAACCTGTCAACCTCACAGTCAATGGCCGTACCAACCGGATATCTTACCGATATGCCAAACTGAATAAAGAAGAAAAAGCCATCACCTTAAACCAGGAGCATATCCTGCGGGGTTTTAATGAGCAAACAAAAGGGTATGGCTATTATAATACAAAGTTCTTGAATGCTTCTCAACCCAAACAACTCATCGGTGGTGACTTTATGCTACGCACCTTGGTTAAAGCCCAGAAAACAGATAAAGTAATCTATTCATGCGAAACATTCGAAACCTATCCGGATCTGTATCTCTCAGATATCCGCTTTTCGAAAAGCGTGAAATTAACCGAAGGAGACAAACAACAGGAACAAATCAACTGGGGAACAGCCGAACTGATCAGTTGGACTTCCCTCGACGGCCAGTTACTGGAAGGTGTAATCTATAAACCTGAAAACTTCGATCCGAATAAAAAATATCCAATGGTCGTAAACTTTTACGAAAGGAACGCCGATACATTCCATAACTACCGGATGCCGGAGCCTCATCGCTCTACATTAAATTATCATTTCTACACAAGTAACGGATATATAATTTTCAACCCCGACATCCGGTATAAAGACGGATATCCCGGTGAAAGCTGCTTTAATGCAGTAATGCCTGGCATCAGTAAAGTACTGGAGGGTGGATATGTAAATGAAAAGGCAATTGGTGCACAGGGCCATAGCTGGGGAGGCTACCAGGTAGCTTATCTGGCCACCCGTACCAACCTGTTCGCCGCCATCGAATCAGGAGCTCCGGTTGTAAATATGCTGAGTGCTTACGGAGGCATCCGTTGGGAAACCGGACTGAACCGTTCATTCCAATACGAGCATGGCCAGAGTCGTATCGGTGGAACCATCTGGGAGAAACCATTAGCTTATATGGAAAACTCACCGATCTTCACCATGGATAAAGTAAATACCCCTATCCTGATTATGCATAATGACAACGACGGTCATGTGCCCTGGTATCAGGGAATAGAATATTTCGTAGCCCTGAAAAGACTTCAGAAACCAGTCTGGATGCTCAACTATCCGGGTGAAGTACACTGGCCTTTACGCATGATCAACCGGATAGATTTCCAGAAACGGATGTTCCAGTTCTTCGAGCACTACCTCAACGGTAAACCCATGCCGAAATGGATGGAAGAAGGAGTTCCTGCAGTAAGCCAGGATTTTGAACTTGGATATGAATAATAAATAAAAAATATTATTGAGTATTCTTCTGTATAATTGTAATAAGAATAAAGACAATGAAAAAAGAATATCTCATACTCATAGTAATGTGTGTGGTCAGTATAACGGGATGGTCACAACCCGGGCTGACCACGATCACAGATAAAGAGGAGAAGATCGTAGTCATCCCGCAGTTTGTAAATTACGAGCTGAATATCCCTCCTTTATCCTATACTACTTATACTCCTGCCGGACTAGAGGCTGGTAAATTAAACCTGTTATTCACCGATTCCGTAAAATATACGCTCCATATAACAGAGCACCCCATGGATATGCAGGTATTATCAGGAGCTTATAAACCTTTTTTCGATATCTATGCCCCTATGCGCCGCAGGGTATCACCAATGGCATACGACTTCGAAGAGTTTGTCATCTCACCGGTTAATGAAAATATATCTGTTGTAACCTACGGCCATCAGTATACATGGCCCGGCAGCGGTGGGATCACGACAGTAGGCTCTTCTGTGATGTGGACAAACGGCCGGTGGACAGCCGGTGGAGGCCTGGCGGCCGGACGTTTCTATACGCCATACAATCATAGTCCCGGTTTTACAGGTAGCGCTATTGGCTACACCAGCTTTCAGGCTACCGACTGGCTGAAGTTAAATGCATGGGGAAGATATACCCTATACAATAATGATGAGAAATATAATCCAGTACTGTATCTCAACCCCTATCAGCCACACACAAATGTAGGCGGCTCCATGGAGTTCAAAATTACCGATAAATTCGGCGTTGGTATTGGGCTGGATTATAAATACAACCTCATGTGCCGCAGAATGGAGAGGGAACAACTATTTTATCCCCTCTTCTACAAAGGAAGACGGTAAAGTGAATTATTCTTCATAGATCATCTTCTTAGTCATTCCTCCATCAATAACGATATTCTGCCCATTTATAAAATCATTTTCCGGCGCACAGAGGAACAAACACATAGAGGCAATATCCTCCGGCTTCCCTACCCTTCCGGCGGGATGTTGGTTATGATCACTTGCAGACAGCTTCTCATAGCCAGTAGTCTGTATCCAACCCGGACTGATACAATTCACCGTTATATTATACTCGCTTAACGAAACGGCCAGCGCATGGGTTAATGATACAATCCCTCCTTTAGAAGCCGCATACCCTTCCGATCCCGGCTCACTTTGCAAATAACAGGTGGAAGCAATATTAATGATACGGCCGTACCGCCTTTTTCCTTCCTCCGAATTGCGGTGGATAGCCAGTGCCCGCGAAGTTATAAACACCGGCCGCAAATTTGTTGATAAAATGTTATCAAACTGTTGAATACTTGTTTCTACAAGCGGACTAAAATTACTGATGCCCACATTATTAATAATAATATCCACATCTCCCCACCTGTTAATAAGACTGTTGACAACCTGTGAAAAAGCCTTTTCATCGCTTACATCCACAGGATAAAATAAAATATCCGGTGAAATATTTTCACACACACTCTTTCCCTTTTCTGCATCTATATCACAAAAAGCCACTAAAGCCCCTGCATCATAAAATGTCCGCACAAGACAAACCCCGATACCATTGGCACCTCCGGTAATAAATACACGTTTACCCTTCATTATTCCTATTATTTAATGTTTAATCACTTACTAACAAAACACTCCCTGAATAGTACTTCCACACTATCATTTCAGCTATAATCAGCTATCTTTGTAAATAAAAAACTTTATTCCTATTTCCCATGGACAGATTTTTACGCAATATACTTATTAAAGACTTCGGAACAAAAGGACAGGAAAAATTAAAGCATTCCCATATATTGGTTATCGGGGCAGGAGGTCTCGGCTCGCCCGTATTGTATTATCTGGCTGCTGCAGGGATCGGAACGCTCGGGATTGTAGAATATGATCAGGTAGACATCACCAACCTCCAACGCCAGATCATCCATTTTACATCCGACCTGGAAAGAAAAAAAGTAATTTCTGCAGCGGAAAAATTGCAGCAACTCTATCCCGGAATAACCATTGAATGCCATGAAGAGAGATTCACTCCTCAAAACGCAACGGCTCTGGTTGAAGCATACGACTTTGTAATTGACTGTTGTGACAATTATGAAACCAAATTCCTGATCAATGATACCTGCGTAGCCCTGCAAAAGCCTTTCTCACATGCCGCAGTCCTCTCTATGCAGGGTGAGGTAACTACCTATGTACCCGGGCATGCCTGCTATCGTTGTATCTTTGGTGAAGCACCTGCAACAGGGACAATGCCTACCTCTGCGGAAGTAGGTATACTAGGTTCCGTAGCCGGTATAACAGGAAGTATACAGGCTACGGAAGCGATTAAGTATCTTACGGGAATAGGAGAATTATTAACGAATAGGCTATTAACCTTTGATGCCGTAAAAATGACTTTTACCATACTCGATATTGAACCGGAAAAAACCTGCTCTTGTTCCCGCATTTAAACAAGAGGATAACATTTGTAGTTGAAGGGAGTCTGTAATCAGCGAGGGTCGGAAGATTTTTGAGTCCTGTAAGGACGGCCTATCCTAGCCCAGAGCAACGCCCTGGATAATAGGAATCTCATGATATCGGAGTGCTGTAGGTACGGCATAAAAATATACATAAGATCAAATTTATATTATTCCGTCCCTTCAGGACTCAAAAATTCAATATCAACTACCCCACCCAGCACTGCGTACTGGGCTGGATTATCCCGTGCCTACAGCACTCTAAAGATCTTCCGATCAGCATTGATCTGTTATCCCCGCTTGCTAGTATAAGGATCTGCTGATCTGTAATCCTTACCTCTTTAAGATTGCAAACTCATATCTCAGTCTTTCCAAATTACCTCATACCCCTGTTGCTTTACAGCGGCCTGTACGGCTGCCGGCGACCGGTCATCATTCACAACAAACTGTTCCAGCTTATCTTTGAATACAGCATATCCGCCCGGGTCTGTTTTTGAACCAGCACTCAGTGAGGTAATACCCAAGGTAGTCATATGGTCACGGAATTGTTTGTCTTCACGGGTGGAAAGAGCGATTTCCAGGTCATGGTCAAATATCCGGAATGCAAAAATAAGCTGTGCCAGCTCCCGGTCTTTCATCACCACATTCGGCTGAAAATGTTGCCCTTCGTGCGGACGCATCCGGGGGAAAGAGACAGAATATTTAGTCTGCCAATACCTTTTCTGCAAATAGCGTAGATGAATAGCCATAAAGGTAGTATCCACCCGCCAATCTTCGAGTCCGATCAATACGCCCAACCCCATTTTATGAATACCCGCTTTTCCCATACGGTCAAATGTATCCAGGCGCCAGTCAAATTTCGATTTCATACCCTTCGGATGATATAGTTTATACCGTTCTTTATGATAAGTTTCCTGATAACAATAAACTGAGTTCAGCCCGGCGGCGGTCAATTGCCTGTACTCTTCCTCTTTCAAAGGCTGTACCTCTATCGAAATAGAGGAAAAAGAGGCTTTCACCAGCCGGATCGCATTTTCAATATAATCCACTCCTGCATCCCTTGGATTCTCTCCGGTAACCAATAGGATATGCCGGAAGTCGCCAACCTCTTTAATTGCTTGTATCTCCCGCATAATTTGTTCATCCGTCAGGATAATCCGTTTTAACTCATTGGTATGGTTAAAACCGCAATAAATACAATGGTTGATACACGAGTTAGTAAGATATAAAGGAACATAAAACTGTACCGTTTTTCCAAACCGCTGCTGTGTATACTGCCGGCTCAACCGGGCCATAGGCTCCAGGTAATCCTGTGCTGCCGGCGAGATGAGAGACATAAAATCATCCATTCCCGACCGGTTGTTTCCAAGCGCCAATTCAACGTCCCGCGAAGTTTTAGCATAAATAGCTTTTCGAATATTGTCCCAGCTATATTGCTCTATCAATTCTATAAAATCCATACGCTTTTTATCTTAATCAAGATTCAGGAACGAAGTTAAAGGGCTACTGGCTTCTGCCACATTTAACCGGCTGGCCAACTGTGCCTCATATCCCATACGCCCACTCTCTACCGCTTTGGCAAAAGCAGCAGCCATTAACACCGGATCACCGGCTACTGCAATAGCGGTATTTACCAATACGGCATCTGCACCCAACTCCATGGCTTCTGCTGCATGTGAAGGGGCTCCTATGCCTGCATCCACCACTACCGGTATGGAGCTTTGCTCAATAATGATTTCCAGTAGATCACGCGTACGCAACCCCTTATTCGTTCCAATAGGCGCACCCAAGGGCATAACTGTTGCTGCACCGGCACCCTCCAGCAGTTTACATAATACCGGATCGGCCTGAATGTAAGGAAGTACTACAAAACCCATCTTAGCCAGCTCTTCCGTAGCCTTTAAGGTTTCTATAGGATCAGGAAGTAAATAGCGCGGATCAGGATGTATCTCCAGTTTAAGCCAATTCGTTTCAAATGCCTCTCTTGCCAATTGAGCAGCAAAAACAGCCTCTTTAGCATTTCTTACTCCCGATGTATTCGGTAGCAATTGTATACCCGGCTTCCGGATATGCACTAACATATCATCCTCCTTATCTTCAAAATCCAGCCGCTTCATTGCAACGGTTACCATGCCGGTGCCGGAAGCCTCTATAGCGCGACCCATCAACTCATTCGAACTGAATTTACCTGTTCCCAGGAACAGACGGGATGAAAACTCCTGTCCTGCAATTAGTAGCTTTTTCATGTTTTGTTTCATATCTGGTATTTTTCTATTATTTCTATAATACGCCCGGTCTCTTCCACCGGGTCTTTTGCCTGCAGAATAGTGGAAGAAAGAGCAATTCCCGATACACCGGTATCCATCACCTCCGGAATATCCTGCCGGGTAATCCCTCCTATGGCCAGTACCGGCAGGTGAATTCCGTTCTCCCTGCAACTATGTAAAATGTTCCGGTAACCTTCCAGGCCCAGGACAGGGCTTAGATTTGTCTTGGTGGTAGTAAACCGGAAAGGACCTAAACCAATATAATCTACACCACTTTTCCACAGCCTTTGTATATCATCAAAGGTATTGGCAGTCCCGCCTATAATACAATTTTCACCCACTATTTTACGGGCAGCCTGTGGCTCCATATCCGATTTTCCCACATGAAGACCATATGCGTCAATCCTACCGGCTATCAGCGGATAATCATTTATATATAGATGAGCTTCATACATGCCACAAAGTTCCCTCAGCCGGGTAGCCATTTTCTCCACTTCCCCGGAATTGGCACCTTTCATACGCAACTGGATCTGGCGGCAACCTCCCTCCAAGACCTTTTGCGCCCCTTCCAGGTATCCATACCGTTCAGTACAATGGGTAATAAATAATAATCCTCTCATAAGGCATCACATATCGTTTTTAACCGTTTAAACCTCTGTAAAACATCCTGCGCCACTACGCCGGATTCAGCCGTACCCCAGATGGTTCCGAGCACTGCGATTCCGCCAAATCCCCATGCACCAACCCTGGCTGCATTCTCCGGTGTGATCCCGCCCAGAGCCACAACCCGGCTGTCAATGATACCCATCTTACCAGCCTGTTCCAGCTCCGCCGGATTAAAACCAGCCTGGTATCCAACCTTGGAAATGCTATTAAAAACAGGACTAAGAAACAAATATTCATGGAACTGTTTGAACTCTTCTACCTCTTTCAGGCTATGACAGGAACGGCTCGTTTGCTTTTCCGCTTTATCCATCCGGGCGACATTCCGCCTATTTATATGAACACCTTTCAGGTCAAACTGCTCTGTTAGTTCATAATGGTCATGCAATACGATCTGCGGATGATACACCCCGGGTATAGCAGCCAATAGTTCTGCCGTATCCTGCCTTGTTAAGGAAGGCTTCCGCAAATGCAATATCTCCAGGCCATTCATAAACAGTTCGCAGATGCACGTGATCTCTTCCGGAAATAAATTTTCACGGGCAATAAGTATCAGTTTCATACAGGTCAGCCTCCCGAAACAGCCTTAATAAGCAGCAACTCCATGTCTTTAGCCAACAGTGTTTCCTCCCATTTGGGTTTAGGCACCACTTTATTATTTATAGCAACAACAATTCCCTGCGGAGCAAGTCCGATAGAAGTAATAAATTCACTTAACGAGGTATCAGGTTCTACCTCATACACTTTTTCATTCAGATAAATAGTCATAATTCGGTTTATATAAATATGAAATACTATAATTTTATATAAACCGGGAAGAAGCCTTAATAGAGAAGGAAATAATGATTATAATCATTCCTACGCCGGCACTACCCGTATCAGGTCAGTAAGGGTATGATCTCAGCCCGGAAAGGCACCCCTTGATTGATCGCCCAAATATACAAATATTCTCTTAGTTTAACTAGCCAAAAAAATGATAAAATAGGACAAAGCATGAAATTAAATAATAGCTGGTCCGGATTAGCAGTAACCCGCTCTCGTTTCACCCATACGTCACCAGCGTGACTTCTTATTGACACAGCAGTGCCATGCCTATGACACATTAATGCCACCAGCTTGTCACAGGAGTGCCATGCCGATGGCACTGGTAATGTAAATACTCCAAAAAGAGAATATAAGTTGAATATTAGCCTTACAACTTAAAAACGTAATATTATTTTATCCTATCTTTAACATACCATTTCACATTATTCATTAACTTTGATGATATTATTTTATCAACATATATCTCCGGCCTTACTATTCATGACTTTACCGGCTCTATAAAGATAAAATATAGTATGTTGTTACTTGCTAATACCCTATTTAACTGTAAATCCATGATTAACACGACCGAACTATTCAAAGAAGTTTTTCCCCCCCCCCTATCACAAAAAGATAGCTTTATTGTGATCGAACGCCTTAAATCTACTTTTAATTTCCTATTCATATCCATCCGGAATATGAGATCAATTTCATAGAAAATGCGAAAGGAGCTCAGCGGATTGTAGGCGATTCAGTTGAGACTATCGGCGAAGATGAGTTGGTACTCATCACCAATCCTCAGCTCGAACATGCCTGGGTAAACCATGAATGTAAATCCCAAAGCATACACGAAATTACCATTCAGTTCCACGCCTCTTCCCTTCCGGAAGAGTTACTGGATAAAAACCAGTTTGACAGTATAAAGAGACTTTTTGAGCGCGCTCAAAAAGGAGTTGTGTTCCGAACGCAAGCGATCAACAAAGTCCGCCCGCTGTTAAAAACGGTTACCTGTGAACCTGATGGATTCTATTCGGTGCTTAAGCTATTAATGATCCTTCACGAATTATCTATTACAGACGATATACGCGAACTAGCCAGCCAATCTTTCATTCGTCAGGCAACCGCTACCGAAACAGATGCACGTATAAATAAAGTACTCGATTACCTGAATAAAAACTACGAACGATCCATCCGGTTGTCCGATGTAGCCAACCTGGTAAATATGAGCGAACCCTCTTTTTGTCGCTTTGTAAAACAACGGACTTCTAGAAGCTTCGTTGATCTGCTTACCGATATCCGTCTGGGGGTTGCCACCCGTTTATTAATCGATTCTTCTCAATCGGTATCCGAAATCGGCTATGCCTGCGGTTTCAATAACTTATCCAATTTCAACCGCATCTTCAAAAAACGAAAAGGGATGCCACCAACGGAGTTCCGCGAAAATTACAGGAAAAAGAAAGTTATTATTTAGCAGAGTAATTAGAATAGAACACCCCTATTCGGCAAAACATTCTGTATTGTCACAGGACTGGTATACCCTTATCATACGAATACACATATCCATAAAGTTAAAAACAACAGAGATAAGGTTCCGTATTCACCTTTATCAATCTCTTACAGCTTTCATCTATTAATAATCATACTAATAAAACACCCAAACCAGATAAAATAATATCATTTGCTTTTCTTATCAACCATTATATTTCATATTTAATAAACAAAACTGTCTAAATCAAACCATTAAAACAAAAAATAAGAATTATAGGATTTCATGGTTATTAGTTAAAATGTCACTTGCCCTATTCTTATAATTATAGTAAATTTGATACATAGATATGAAAAAAGCGTGGTAGCAAATACTAATAGTTAAAATAGAATGATATGAAAAACAGCTCATAATTTTCTGTTAACAAAAGATGAGAAACAAGTCCGGCCTACTTTCCTAAGAAATATAGAAATAGAAGAGATCAACAATGCGTCTATATTTAATTTCTGCAGAAATTAAATGATCCTTTTATGGTAATAGAAACAATTGAATCTATTACTTATTAAAACCTCATACACAATACTAGAGATATTATAACTATCTCTACATTCCTCTTGTATTCAACCACTAAGAAACTATCTGACATAGGTTCTCCCGAAAGTTCTTTCCTTAATTTATTAATCTATTTAATTCATTATAAGTTATGAATAAAAACTTACACAGCTTTCTCCGATGGGATAAAGAAAAAATAAGATCTTAAACGTTTTGAGATATTCCAATCCCAAAAGGAATATAACAAATATAATTTCTTTCAATTTCTAACCAACTAATTTATTAAAAACATGGCAAGTAACTCAAAAGCTCTTATTCAATGGAATGAGAAAAAGCAAGAAATGGATGGATTTGGTTGTGCACAGGCCGGATGGTCATGGCACTTATACGCTCATACAAAACGCGTGGAATTAATGGAACGTCTATTTGGTGAAAATGGTTTACGGTTAACCACTTTGCGCGGAGAAGTTTTTCCCGACTATTCACCGGCTCCCGGAGAATATAACTTTGAAACGACAGCCGATATTGACCTACCATTTGACGACCCGATTTTTGAGGAAGAAACAAAAAAGGCAATAGATACGGGCAATTGTGGATCGCACGTCAGGCAAGAAAAGTCCATAATGTAGACAATCTGATGTTTTCTACCTGGAGCCCCCCAGGCTATATGAAAACCAACAATGATCCTACATGCGGCGGATACCTCAAACCAGAAGAATATCAGAATTTCGCTGAATTTCTGGTTGCATTCTGTAAAGCGTATGCAGAATCGGGATTAGATGTCAACGTGATCTCTCCAACCAATGAGCCCGAATTTCCATTAGTATGGAACTCCTGTACATGGGTAAAAGGGGAAAATACACTTGCTCCCTTTGTTATCAATAATCTATCACCCACATTACTTCGTGAAGGTCTTAACCCAAAGATCGTTTTGGGCGAATGTGCTCAATGGGGTCCCTTCCTACGTGTATTCGGAGCTATACCTTATTTAACAGGAGTGTTTGAAAATTATCCGGAAATTGCACAACTAAATACAATTGCTGCCGGGCACGGGTATGTAGATCCTATTACACAGGATGACACTGAAATCACCGTTATCCCTTACACTGAAGAACTAGGTTTAAAATCATGGGTAACAGAAATCAGCCGGGAAGAATCTTTCTCACCCGGTATCGAAAACGGTGTAGCATGGGCGGTTAAATTCTATAAATACCTTACGCAGGCAAATGTAAGTTCCATCATCTGGTGGGCCGGAGCACAACCCAACTATACAAGTGAAACGATTATTGGTATCGACGACGACCGGGTATCTTACACGATCACCAAACGCTACCGTACATTCGGCCATTATACAAGATATGTAAAGCCCGGAAGTAACAGGGTCGAAATTACCCTTGATGAAAACATTCCGGAAGAGGTAAAAGTTTCCGCCTTTAAAAAAGAGAATGAATATGTAGTGGTAGCTATTAATCCTACTTCTACAGAAGTTACTTTCTCGATTAGCCTTGATGGTACTACCCCTACTGGAACGCTACAACCTATTCTAACTGACGAAACAAACGATTGGAGCGAATTAGCTGTAATTCCAATAGACGAAGATAACTCTTATACCGTTACGCTTCCTCCTGTTAGTGTAATGACGTTTATTGGAGAAAGTAATTAATAAATTATTCATAACTTATCAAAAGTATATCAAGAATGCAAAAGAACTACAGAAGCTAGTTCTTTTGCATTCTAAATCATTTTACCCAACAGGCTCCGGCCGGGGGGGGGGGGGGGGGGGGGGGGGGGGGGGGGGGGGGGGGGGGGGGGGGGG
>JAJPZJ010000045.1 GCA_021204405.1 Tannerellaceae bacterium
AATTTAAGCGAAAGGTTAGACAGATCGTTTAAACTGTTGAAAGGTGAAGGCAAGATCACGGAGATCAATGTGGCCGAAACCCTCAAAGACGTACGCCGCGCCTTACTGGATGCCGACGTTAACTATAAAGTAGTCAAGCAATTTACAGATACTGTAAAAGAAAAAGCATTAGGGCAGAATGTATTGACATCGGTTAAACCGAGCCAGTTGATGGTTAAGATCGTCCACGACGAACTGGCCACCCTTATGGGCGGTACGGCTACCGAACTGGAGTTGCAGGGTAATCCGGCCGTCGTGCTGATGTCTGGTTTGCAGGGTTCAGGTAAAACAACCTTCTCCGGTAAGCTGGCTAACCTGTTGAAAACCAAAAAAGGTAAAAAGCCCTTACTGGTAGCCGGCGACGTATACCGTCCGGCTGCTATCGAACAGCTACACGTATTGGGGGAACAGATCGGTGTACCCGTATACTCGGAGATAGAGAATAAAAACCTGGTGGAGATCGCACAAAATGCAATCAAAGAGGCAAAAACCAAAGGATATGATATCGTAATTGTCGATACCGCCGGCCGCCTTGCTATCGACGAGCAGATGATGCAGGAAATCACAGCCGTTAAAAATGCGATCCACCCCGACGAAATCCTGTTTGTCGTAGATGCCATGACCGGACAGGATGCCGTTAACACCGCTAAAGAGTTCAACGAACGCTTAGACTTTAACGGTGTTATCCTTACCAAATTAGATGGTGATACCCGTGGGGGTGCTGCCCTCTCTATCCGTACGGTAGTAAACAAACCGATCAAGTTTGTCGGAACCGGCGAAAAGATGGATGCCCTCGATGTATTCCACCCCGAACGTATGGCCGACCGTATCCTCGGAATGGGTGACATTGTTTCACTGGTAGAACGTGCACAGGAACAATACGACGAAGAAGAGGCCAAGCGCCTCCAGAAAAAGATTGCTAAAAACCAGTTCGACTTCAACGACTTTATCGCCCAGATCCAACAGATCAAAAAGATGGGTAACCTCAAAAAACTGGCCTCAATGATACCCGGCGTAGGGAAAGCCATCAAAGACATTGATATCGACGATAATGCATTCAAAAACATCGAAGCCATTATCTACTCCATGACCCCGGCCGAACGCAGTAATCCGGCAATCCTCAACGGCTCGCGCCGCCAGCGTATTGCCAACGGTAGCGGAATGACTATCCAGGAAGTAAACAAACTGATCAAACAGTTTGACGAAACGCGCAAAATGATGCGTATGTTAACCACCGCTAAGCCAGGCAGCAAAAAGATGCCTTCGCTCAGAAAAAGATAAACTTAATATCATATATATGGAAGATCATAAAACGCAATTATTGGATGGAAAGGCCATATCGGCCCAGATGAAACAGGAAATTGCAGAAGAGGTAAAACGTATAAAAGAAGCAGGAGGTAAAATCCCTCATCTGGCCGCCATCCTGGTAGGCCACGACGGAGGCAGCGAAACCTACGTAGCCAACAAAGTACGTACCTGCGAAGAGGTAGGCTTTAAATCGACCCTGATCCGCTTCGAAGACGAAGTGAGTGAAGAAGAACTGCTTCGCGAAGTAGACAAACTAAACAACGACCCGGATGTAGACGGCTTTATCGTTCAACTACCTTTACCTAACCACATTTCCGAACAACGCATCATCGAAGCGATCGACTATCGCAAAGATGTAGACGGATTCCATCCGATAAATGTAGGACGTATGTCTATCGGACTTCCATGTTTCGTTTCGGCCACACCGGCTGGTATCCTTGAACTACTGAAACGTTATAACATCCCAACCTGCGGTAAACATTGCGTGGTACTGGGACGCAGCAATATTGTAGGCAAGCCTATGGCTACCCTGATGATGCAGAAAAACTATCCGGGCGACTGTACGGTAACGGTTTGTCACAGCCGTTCGGCCAACCTGAAAGAGATGTGCCTGAATGCAGATATCATTATCGTGGCCTTAGGCGTACCTGAATTCCTGAAAGCCGATATGGTGAAAGAAGGCGCCGTAATCGTCGACGTAGGTACTACCCGTATGCCAAGCAGCGTTACCAAAACAGGTTACAAGCTAACCGGAGACGTCCGGTTTGACGAGGTAGCTCCCAAATGTTCCTATATTACCCCCGTACCGGGTGGAGTAGGACCTATGACGATTATTTCCCTAATGCGGAATACATTACTGGCTGGTAAAAAAGAGATCTATAAGTAATCTTATCGAATTAATAAAAAAGGGGGTGACCCCCTTTTTTATGCCTTTACACTTTACATTCATAATTTTTTTTATTTAACTGGATTAACCGGTGAAGATTTATTTTTTAATATTTCCGATAGGCTGATAAACTAAATTATTTATTATATTTGAAACTCCTGCACCAGGCAATGTGCAGGAGTTTTTTACGTTATAATAGACACAATCTTACTTTGCATACTGATACGTTAGCATGAAAGCACCCTGGATATTTATATTCCTTTTGTTTACCTCTTACAGCTTTGGTGAGAAGGAGCCATCATTTGTTACTCTTCCGGAAGTACTGAACGAACTGGATACCTATCTTGATAAACGCAACGACTATACACAAGAAAAGGTGCGCCGCATCGATTCCTTAAAAAATATCCTCCATGTTATACAAACCGACGAAATTCGTAAATCAGACCTCTATATAAACCTATTCAACGAATATAAAACCTATAAGTACGACTCGGCATATGTCTATGCAAACCATATGCTTAACCTGGCTGAAAAGCTGAATAATCCTTTCTACCTTTCCCTCGCACAGCAACAACTAGCCTGCTGTTATACCTCTTCAGGACTGTTCCGTGAAGCTGCCAATATCATGCCTGCTATCTGTACAGCCCTTTACACCGACTCCCTGAAAGTCGAATACTTTAAATTAAGATCACGCCTGAGCTATGATATGGCCGATTATGCCTTCCACGATCCCTTCCAAACCATTTACAATCAGGAAGGAAGTATGTATATGGACTCTGCCATTATGCTCTTACCGATGGGTTCGGACGAAATATGGCTGTCGCTCGGACTAAAACGCACCTCAGAAAGAAACTTTGAAGGAGCTGCCGACGCACTGGGCCGTGTAATCCACCAGGAAGATGTCGACGACCATACCTATGCTATTGCAGCCTCCACCTTAGGATATGTATATACAGCATTAGGCGATCCTGATAAAGCCATTTATTACTCAGCCAAAGCAGCTATAGCCGACATCCGGCATGCCGTAAAAGAAACCACTGCCCTCAATAACCTATCCCGGTATTTATATGAACGGGGAGATATCAACCGGGCAAACCGCTATATCCGGCTGGCTATAGAAGATGCCGACTTCTATAATGTCCGGCAGCGGAAGATTGTGATCAGTTCTATTTTGCCCATTATCGAAAAAGAACGCTACGGACTTATTGAAAAGCAACGCAATATACTCATGTGGTCTATCATCGCCATTTCCCTCTTATTTATCCTATTACTGGCTACCACCCTGGTAATCCACAAACAGATCAAAAAAAATACGGCGGGCAAGGCATACCATAGAAACATAAAACATCAAATTGAAGGCTGCCAATAACAAACTCACAGAAGCTAATAAGATCAAAGACGAATATATCATCCAGTCCCTTTACGGTAAATCCGAATACCTGCAACGGCTGGAATCCCTCTACAAATTGATCAACCGGAAGATCGCTGCCCGTCAGTACGACGATCTGCGCAATATTACAAAAGAATCTGATCTCCGGAAAGAAAGGGAAAACATGTATTCCTCTTTCGACGATACCTTTTTCAAACTTTTTCCCGACTTTATAGAAGAATACAATAAGCTATTCCAACCGGAAGACGCCATAAAGCTCAACCCCTCAAAAGGCCTTATCCCGGAAATAAGGATCTTTGCCCTTATCCGCCTCGGCATTACCGATAGCGAGCGGATCGCCCGTTTCCTTAACTATTCTGTCAATACCATTAACACATACAAAACTAAAGTCAAAAATAAATCGATCGTAGCCAACGACCAATTTGAACAACACATCATGGCCATCCCTACTTTTTCCGGCTATTAACCCGCTGTTTACCTTTTATAAATAAGTAAAAAAGCCGGATATTTCAATTATATTTCTGACTGTAAACAACTTTTTTAAGATTCTGATTATAAGTTATTTGCTGATTATTTAGCTTGTAAATTTATTATATTTTCCACATATAATAAATTTCCGGCTCCTATCCCGGTACATTTGCCATTGTAGACTTTATTTATAGTTAATCTTATTTATTAACCTTTCAATAATACATGTAAGCACATGAAAATCTCAAATTATTTTCTTGTATGCATCTGTATAGTATACTTACTTCCTTTTGCAGGTTGTAATCATACGGATGACGGATCGTTTGTAGAACCGATCACGGTATATGAAAAGATCCATGGAAGCTGGCAGGCTACTGCCGTACGGCAGATCGACGAGATTGCCAAAGCCAATTCGCAATCTCCCAGTGAGATGACATTGACCAACCTGTTCGACTTTTCCACTTTTACCATTACTCTCAATGTAGACGGCAACAACCAGCCAACCACCTATGAAGTAGGAGGAAGCTCCCCGGCCCATTTCCCTGCACAAGGCTATTGGGAACTAGACTATCCATTCCAGAATACCGACGGAAGTGCAAACATCATCTCCCTTTACTCCGGTGCTGATAAAAGCAGCAAACAGGGAGAACTACAGGTAACGGCTATGCCCGGTGCCAACCGTACAATGGAGATTAAGTTCACACGGACTACAAAAGATGTCCCTTTTGTATCCTATGTTTATCAACTGTCTGATATTAATGAATAAACCATGAGAAAAATGAAACGAATTATATATTTAATAGTGGCAGTAGGCTTGTCGGTCTGTTTCAATACCTATGCAGACGAAGTAGGAGATGTAGCCAAAGTATGGACCGATCCGGTTATTTACCTCTACGACCAGGAAGTTACCTGGTACTTTGACTTGTCGGGAACCGGCTTTTCAGATAGCGACGAACTTTATATGTGGGCATGGTCGCCCTCGGAACCCGATGTAGGCAACTGGGAGAACGGCTCCGATTTTGCTAAACTGGAGTATATAGGAGGAATGACCTGGAAAAAATACTCATCCCCACCCAATATTATAACAGTACCCCCGAGGCGATCGACAACTCCGACGGCTTCTAGATGCTGTTGAAAACGAAAAACGGCTCTTCCCAAAGTACTGCCTTTCAGGTACCCCGCCCGCTGGCTGACCTGAATAACTTCAAAAACTCCGGTAAGATCGTGCAGATATTTCCGGAAAACTTCTATCTCGAAGAACCTCTTTCCCTATTGGTAAAAGCCGATAAGTTATGGGTAGACGGACAACAAACAGGACTGGCCGGAGAAGATATCTACCTCCATAGCGGACTGAATAACTTTGACCCCGAAGCAACCGTAGAAGCCAATATGGGAAACGCAGCATTAATGGCTAAAACTAAAATGTCCCCTATAGGCGATAATATTTATAAAATAGATATGATCCCTATGGACTATTATAATGTAGACGATACATATATAATGGAAAACATCGAATTCCTCTTCCCTACCAAAGATTGGGTAAAAGTAGGATTTGATGAAGGCGGATCAAACTTTATTATATTGGCTCCCGGTGCTTTACCCGATCCGGACCCTGAGTTCTATTTCTTCCCCCAACGGTTTACCCAACTGGATGCATTGACCCTTGTGCGTACCAACAACGAGAAAAGTAGTGCAGGACTGGAATACACCATTACAGCCAACGGCAAAACCATTACCGGCGATTTTACCGGAAGCCGTTCGGAATTAAAAGCATCCATCAACCTGATGGCTACCTGGGGAAATGATACCTCACTGGACAAAATCCACCTCAGTGTAAGCCATAAAGACGGAGCAGAGATTATTAATACGGATATTCCGTTAGTACCATTATCCGAATTACAATAAACAGATAAACCATGAAACCAGATAAAAAATAAATAAAATAACCGTCCGCTACTGTCTCTTACTCATAGGAGCGATCCTGTACGGACAATCTATCTATGCCCAGGATATAGCAGTGACCGGGAAAGTAGTAGACGAAAGAAACGAACCCCTCACAGGTGTAAGTATCCAGGTTACAGGCACGATGACCGGTACCGTAACTGATTTCGACGGAAACTTCACCTTACAGGTTGCTACCGGAAGTACACTCGATTTTTCCTATATCGGATTTGTTACCCAACGTCTCCAGGCCCAGGCTAATATGGTAGTCGTACTGGAAGAAGACCGGGTTGCCCTGGGCGAAGTCGTAATAGTAGGTGTGGGTTATGGTACAATGCGTAAATCAGACCTCACCGGCTCTATTGCCTCAGTAAGCCAGGACGACCTGAAACAAGGAGTAATTACATCTGCAGAACAATTACTACAAGGTAAAGTATCCGGCCTGTCTGTTGTCCAAAGCTCCGGCGACCCGGCAGCAGGCGCTACCCTCCGGCTACGTGGAGGAACCTCCCTTTCTGCCGGCAACTCCCCGCTGATTGTAGTAGATGGTATTCCCGGAGTCGATATGAATACTGTCCAACCCTCCGAAATAGTATCTATTGATGTACTGAAAGACGCCTCTGCCTCCGCCATCTACGGCTCGCGGGGTGCAAACGGCGTAATTATTGTAACTACCAACCGGGCAGCCGGCGGACGCGAAAAAAGAAGCATCGAATACAATGGCTATATGGCTGTTGGACGCGCCTCTAAAAACATGGACCTCCTCTCTACCAACCAATGGCGGGAATATGTACGGGATAATAATGTAGCTAACGCCATCGACTACGGAGGCAATACCGACTGGCAGAAAGAGATACAACGTACTGCCATCACCCACTCGCATAATATCTTTTTCAGCAATGTAAATGAAAATAGCGGCTTCAGTACCTCAGTAACCTATCTGAACAGTCAGGGTATTATCCGTAACAGCGATATGGAACGCCTTTCGGGAAGTATTGCCGCCCACCAGTATGGCCTCGACAAACGCCTGAAACTCGAAGCCGGGATTACCGGATCATTCGATAGCTGGAACCCGATTGATACATGTATTTTCGAACGCACAGCCAACCTCAACCCAACCGTACCGGTATACGACCGCAACGGCGAATACACCTCTATTGGCGGAACCAACACCGAAAACCCGGTAGAACTCAACAACAATCGTACCTCCGACGACTCCCGCCACCATTTCCTCGGCTACGGCAAAGTAGAGGTCGAAATAATAGACGGCCTGAAAGCTACCAGCAACATGTCTTACGAATACAACTCGCGCCAGACCCGTTTCTACCTGCCTACTTACGCAGCCATGGAAGGACAAACCGAGCGCGGACGCGGTTCACGTAGCCTGGCCGATTATAAAACCCTCCAGTTGGAGGCTTATCTCAATTACAGCAAAGAATTCAACGAGTTACACCGTCTCAATGTATTAGGTGGATATTCCTATCTGAAAAATGTATACGAAGGCTTTGGGGCTACCCACCGTGGCTTTGACTCCGACGAATTCCTGTATAACAACCTCGGAGCCGGATCAGACTATCGGGTAGGCGATGTCTATTCCTATAAAGGACAATCACAACTGGCCTCTTTCTTCGGACGTGTTAATTATAGCTATGACGGTAAATATATGGCCACAGCTACCCTGCGTAACGACGGCTCCTCCCGCTTTGGTGAAAACCACAAATGGGGGCTCTTCCCATCTGCCTCAGTTGCCTGGTCGATCATACGCGAAGACTTTATGGCAAGTACTGAGAGTTGGTTAGATAACCTTAAATTCCGTTTTGGTTATGGAATTACCGGCAACCAGGATGGCATTGGCAAATACAAATCACTCTCTTTACTGGCGGCCGATGGTGCTTCGTACTACGACCCCGAAACCGGCACCTGGAAAAAGTCATACACACCGGTCCAGAACTATAACCCCGACCTGAAATGGGAGTCGACCATACAATTGAACTTCGGTATCGATTTTGCCTTCCTGCGTCGCTTTACAGGCTCTATCGAATTATATCACAAAAAGACCAAAGACCTGCTCTGGACATATCCGGTTCCGCAACCTCCTTACCTGGTGGGTACGATGCTTGCCAACGTAGGCGACCTCACCAATAAAGGGATCGAACTAGCCTTGAGTGCTGACATCCTCAACAAAGGCGATTTCCAGTGGAGTGCCGACCTCACAGTAGCATACAACCATCAGGAAATAAATAAACTATCCAATGAAGTATTTCAGGACTCCGGTCTTAAATCAGGTTCACTTCATGGGCTGAGGGGCCTGTCCGGTGTATACGCACAAATCATCAAAGAAGGCTATCCCGTAGGTGCCTTCTGGGGCCCGAAATGTTATGGTATCGATGAAGACGGGCAGTACATCATCAACCGTGATGAAGACGGCGAACCCATCAATGAATACCTCGGTAGTGCACAGCCTAAAATAAACCTCGGATTTGCCATGAACTTCAGATGGCGCGAATTCGACCTGAATGTCTCAACTTACGGTATGTTCGGACAAAAAGTATTGAATGCCACCTATATGAGCATGTACGACCCAACCCGTTTGCCGGCACAGAATGTTCCCGACAACTTCCTCAAAAGTGGCATCCAGTCAGACCCCGTTTTCTCTGACTATTGGGTAGAAAATGGCTCTTTTCTCCGCCTGCAATCACTCACACTGGGCTACACCGTAAAAGCCGCTCAGAAATGGGGCCTTTCTAAACTCCGGGTATACATAACAGGCGAAAACCTCTTCACGATCACCGGTTATAGCGGTATCGACCCCGAAGTGAGCACCGAACTGATTAACTCAGAAGGCGAGATCGGTTTGCCGGGTATTGACATTTACAGTACATACCCACGCCCCAGAACCGTCTCTTTCGGTTTAAATCTATCCTTTTAATATCTGAAAAATGGAAATGAAAATGAAAACAAAAATATCAGCCTTATTGATCTCGGCAGTAGCATTCGCCTCCTGTACGAATCTGGACGAGAAATTATACGATAAAGTATCAACCGACGACTATGGTAAAACCGCCTCGGAAATACAAACCATCGTTGGCGGTGCCTATGCGACCCTGCGGGGATTCAACGACTCCGACCAGGGTGGCACCATCTGTTATCCAACCTGCGAATATGTATTCTTTCTCGAAGAATGCTCTTCTGATGAAGCCTGTATTCCTACCCGGGGTACCGACTGGTACGACGGCGGAAGATACCAGCAAATACAGTACCATACCTGGGATGCCCGCAACATCATGATCCTTAGTGCATGGAAATACTGCTTCCAGGGAATTGCCAATGTCAACTCCATTATCTACCAGGTAGACCAGTCAGGACTTACAGAAGAAGATAAAGACGTAGTGAAAGCCGAACTCAGGGGAATCCGTGCCTATTACTACTACCTGTTACTCGATAAATTCGGAAGTGTGCCTATTGTAACCAACTTCGAACAATCCGAACTTCCCGAAAAATCATCCCGTCCGAAAGTGTTCAACTTTGTAGAAAAAGAACTACTGGATATCATGGATAACCTTCCGTCTGCCATCCGTTACGGAACCATTACCCAGAATGTAGCCAATGCCCTTCTGGCCCGTTTGTATCTCAATGCCGAAGTCTATACCGGTACACCCCGCTGGCAGGACTGTATTGATGCCTGCGATAAAGTAACCGGATACATCCTGGAAACAGACTATTTTGAAAGCTTCAAAACGGAAAACCAAAACTCGCAGGAGATCGTATTTGCCATCCCTTACGACCATAAAGAAGGAACCGAAGGCAACTACCTGGCCTCTATGACCTACTACTACAACCAGAAGTTTGCCTTCTCTGCCTCGGGCACTTATCAATGGTGTGGAAACGGTATCTGTGCCCAACCCGGCCTGTATTCCTCTTTTGAAGACGACGATATCCGCCGCAACTCCCTCCTGTATGGCGAACAGATCAACCTGGCAACCGGATCTGTGGTAATGATGGACAACGGTAACCCGCTGATCTATACCGAAGAAATTGCCAACTACGGAAATGCTTTACAAAACGAAGGAGCCCGCTTACACAAATATGAAGTACGTGCTGACGACCAGTGGGAGCGCAACTACGACCTCGTACTGATCCGCTACGCAGAAATCATGATGATGAAAGCAGAAGCCAATTTCCGCTTAGGATTCACAGCCAATGCACTCAACCTGGTAAACGAAATACGTAACCGGGCCGGCCTGAACTCCCTCACTACGCTTACACTCGAACAACTGGATGCGGAATGGAAACACGAATTTGTATTTGAAGGCTTCCGCCGTACGGTAAATATCCGGTTCGGCACCTTCTTCGAACCCTGGTGGGAGAAAGGAAGTACCCCAAAGTATCGCCAGGTATACCCCATCCCACAAGATGTGCTCGACCTGAATCCCAACCTCAAACAAAACCCGGATTATGCCGGATAAATCTATGCTTAAAGAAAAGAAACAATGAAGAATGTATTCTGCATACTATGGCTCTGCACGCTGGCTCTGACAGCGTGCGGAACCTCTGCCAACTCCAGTTCCACCCTGGAATCGCCCGATGGCCGCAACAGCCTGTTGTTTGAAGTTGAGAACGGAAAGCTATACTATTCGGTAAACAGGGATAACAAACCTGTTATCAACAGATCCCTGCTGGGCTTTCAACTCAGCCGGGAAGATCTGTCGGGCTCGTTCCGCATAGACAATGTAACCCACTCTTATTCCAGCACCACATGGGAGCAGGTATGGGGAGAAGAAATAACAGTAGACGACACCTACCACCAGATGGAAGTAGCGCTTTCGCAAACCCATGCCAACGGGAGGAAACTAAACCTCATCTTCCGCCTGTACAATGACGGAGCAGGCTTCCGGTATGAATTTCCGGAGGCGGAAGATATCGTGATTATGGACGAGCTCACCGAGTTTAACCTCGCAGGCAACTACCCCTCCTGGTCTATCCCTACTTATCATACCGAATATTATGAGGGGCTATACCGTAAAATGCCGGTTAGTGCCATAGATACGGTTCCTACCCCACTAACCATGAAGGTGAGCGACAACCTGTACATCAGTATCCATGAGGCAAACCTGACAGACTATGCTGTCCTGAACCTCACCCCGCTGAACAACTCTACCCGCCTGAAAGCTGACCTCACTCCCTGGTCTACCGGCGAGAAAGTCTTTATGACCACTCCCGGCGTTACCCCCTGGCGTATAATCATTATGGCCGATACACCGGGCGACCTGCTGCTTTCACGCCTTATGCTCAATCTGAATGAACCCAATAAAATAGCCGATACCTCCTGGATCAAACCAGGGCGTTACATTGGTATCTGGTGGGGAATGCATATGGAAGCCTACACCTGGGCTCCGGGTCTGAAACACGGGGCTACTACTGCCAATACCATGCGGTATATCGACTTTGCTGCCAAACACGGCTTCTCCGGTGTACTTGTCGAAGGTTGGAACCTGGGCTGGGAAAATGATTGGACCCGCGAAGGCGACAAATTCAGTTTCACACAATCCTATCCCGGTTTCGACCTCGAGAAAGTAACAAAATATGCAGCCATTAAAGGTGTAAACCTTGTTGGCCACCACGAAACAGGAGGTGCTGCAAAAAATTACGAATCGCAGCTCGAAGAGGCTTTTGCCCTGTACCACAAATATGGAGTAAATGCAGTTAAAACCGGCTATGTAGGCTTCCAGCATGATGGTAAAGAATGGCACAGCAGCCAATACGGAGTACGCCATTACCGGAAGGTAATAGAAACGGCAGCCAAATACCAGATCATGATGGATAACCATGAGCCGGTAATGCCCACAGGCTTGCAACGTACTTACCCCAACCTGATGACGCAGGAAGGTGTACGCGGACAAGAATACGATGCCTGGTCGCGCGACGGAGGCAACCCGCCCGACCATACCACCATTATCCCTTTTACACGTAGACTGGCCGGCCCGATGGACTTTATGCCGGGTACGTTTAAATTTGAAAACCCTGTTTTTCCCAATACCCGGGTATGGACAACACTGGCCAAACAGTTAGCCCTCTCCGTAGTCATCTTCAGTCCACTGCAAATGGCATCAGACATGATCGAAAACTACGAAAACAATCCGGCCTTTGAGTTCATCACTACCTGTCCGGCCACATGGGCTGAAACGGTAGTGCCCGAAGCCCGTATCGGCGAATACGTAACCATTGCCCGGAAAGACAGGGATAGCGAAAACTGGTTTGTCGGTAGCATTACCAACGAAAACAGCCGCACCCTGCAACTCCCTCTATCCTTTTTGGATGAAGGCGCTACCTATCGTGCAAAAATATTTCGTAATGGTGAAGGAGCAGACTACGAAACAAACCCATACCCTGTTACAATCGAAGAACAGGAGGTCACCTCCACCACCGTACTGAATATCCATCAGGCGACAAGCAGCGGAACAGCCATCATATTAACCAAGCTGTAAATTTGTATACAATCCTTCCGGGGTCTCCCCTTGCTTTTTCCTCCGTATATGCAGAAAGCTAAGTGGAAAGAAGCCATGAACTAATATCATTCCCCGGTAGAACTAACCCATTCAACCATGGTGCAATAAGCATTTAACCATGGT
>JAJPZJ010000061.1 GCA_021204405.1 Tannerellaceae bacterium
CATTCATATGATGTTCAATAAATCAACGGACATTATGCGGATAATCATTTATTTTTATTGCTGTAGATATATTTTGCTTATTCATATTTCAAGGCCTCTGCAGGCTGTATTTTGCTGGCATTTCTTGCCGGGAGAGAGATACCAAGGCAGATCATACCTCCAACCAATAGGTAAGCAGCCCCGAAGGTAATCAGGAAGCGTCCGGCAGATAGGGGTAAACGAACGGTATCTAACAGGTCAAACAGTAATACATTTCCGGCAAATATCAGTAAAGGAATAAGTGTAAGCAGTAGCAGGCATATTCCTTCCAGGTTCATATAGCTGAATAGTCCCTGCCTGCTTGAACCTAACGCTAGCCGTAAACCCATTTCATTGCGCTGGCTTTGGGTACGGAGCCAGAAGGTACCGGTAATACCGAACAGCACATTGATCAATACAAATATCATCAACGCTATTTTGCTTTTGGCAGGTTGCTCATATTCTTCCAAAGCTTTCTTTTTAAGCTGGTAAAGCTTTCAGCACCGTAAACGTATAAATTATTTACCACCAGCCGCTCTCCCATCTCTTCCAGGAATTGTTCCATAGAGGCATCATATTTATTATTTTCATCCGCATATTTAATCATATTTATTATTTTCATCCGCATATTTAATTGTATTGTCGAAAGCCTCATATAAGTAAGGTAATTATTCAGGTCATTAACCGACAGAATAACAAAGAACACAGGAGTAGGAAGTTGATAATCGACAGGCCCGACAGGTGTGGATATATCTACAATTGTATAAGGGTCGGAATTGCCACTTTTTACCAGCTGGCCTCTCCCCGACTGTCCTTTAAAAAGCTTTTTTTTCGAGGTCTGATGAAATAACAACCGGATTATGAAACATACCTGTATGACCGGTCAATAACTTTCCTTCCGTATCTCTTATCCGGAAAACATTGAAATATTGCGATGTGATAAGGAAGTGTTTTACACTGTTACCGGTCTTTTGCACTGTATCTCCACCGGCTACCTCTATATACGATTCCAGCTCTCCCGGAATATATGGGGTGGAGTAAACTGCCGCACAAACATCTTCTACATCCGGATGCAACCTGAGCTGGTCCATTAAACGTATCACATCCTCAGCAACTGTTAATGTCCGCTCTTCTGCCGGTATATATTGGGAAGAGTTCTCACCAATTTGATCTACCTTCAGCAAGTATACATTTTCTACATCGAATCCTAAAGGAGTGTGGTAAGTATAGATATCTACCAACAAGGTATCTAATAAGATCCAGAGAAACCCAAGCACAAGCACAATCTCACCAAATATCCATCCGTTACTCCGGCACTGTGCCCATAATATTTTACATATTTGTTTTATCATCTTAGATTCATTTTTTATTATTACTTCCTTTCAGAACGTTTACAATAGGCAGGCCGGAAACCCGTACCGCGGGAACAATAATACTCAGGATATTAAGTAATACAATAAAAATAAAAGCGGTTATAAAAAAGACTGGCTGCAGGATCATTTCGCCGGTAAGCATAGGATCGTTTTCGAATAAAAAACTTTTTGTCCACGTAAGCAGGAAGAGAGAGAGGAGCATTCCTATGATTCCTCCCAGCAAGGAGATTATCAGATTTTCAGCAATTAACTGCCTCAGAATATTAGTGCCGGTAGCTCCAAACGATTTCCGGATACCAATCTCCTCCTGCCGTTGCTGTATGGTAGTTTGTGCAACTCCTGTCAGGTTGAGTGCAGGCACCAGTAACAGGAAAAAAGTAATCCGCCTGTGCGTAAAATAAAATCTTTCGGAGAGGCTTTATTATACCAGCTTCCTGCTCCCATTAGCTGTTCTATAATAGTAAAAGTATTCAACGGTATAATTTTATTATCCGCTTTTGTGGTGTTATACCTGTCTACTACCCGGTCAAATTCCTCTTTTACCTCTTTTAGCTGCGACTTATCTTTTGCCAATACGACGCCGGTTAAAGCACCCGACATACCTTCTGCCACATGGGTATTCATAAGCCGGGTGTTCGTTAAATAGGGAACCCACACTTCTCCGTGGGCTCTTATAGCAGCCTCACTCACATCTTTTACCACTCCGGTAACCGTAAAGTTTATGTAATCAAAAACAATGGTTTCGCCTACAATATCAGTTCGTCCATACAGCTCCCTGGCCAGTTTCTCACTTATTACCGCATGGCAGATACCAGCATTAAAATCGGCCTCAGAGAAGGGCTTACCTGCCAGAAACTGAAAATCGAACACTTTCCAGAATGCTGCATCTGTATATTTTACCTTATTCTCTTTATATCTTTTTTTACCGGGAATAGAAACAGCCTTTGATAAAGAGAAATAGGCGGTAGCCGCTTCTGCTTTTTTCAATTCATACAAACACTCCCGTGCAAATTCCGAAGAAAAGCCACCAGATATCCTTCCCGCCGCTCCTTCTATCCGTATATTTTCCAGATAGATCATCCGGTTACGGTGTGTTTCCGGCGAAAAGCCTGCCACATTTATCTGTATGACCAATATCACGATCATAATCATTGCAATAGACAATGCGGTTCCCACGATTGAAATAGTACTTACCAGCGGGGATGCTTTCAGTAATTGCCATGCCTGTTTAAAATATTGCCTGAACATATGCTTAAAGGGTTATTTTTTTTAGTTTTAACTTCTTAGTATCTTTATGTTTATTCATATCCGAGACTACCACCTGTTCGCCTTCGTCGAGGCCGCCAACCACCTCTACATATTCAAAGTTGCTCTCTCCCAGTTGAACTTTCTTTTTATAGAGATAGTCATCCTTCACCACAAACATTTCATATTCTCCTTTTCCTAAATAATAGTTTGTATTAGCAATACGTAATACATCCTCTTTAATTGCATTCATTACATATACATCTGTTTTTAATCCCGAGCGCAACCGTTTATGGTTACTCTCCTCCAGTTGTACGGTAAATGAGATCACTCCGTTTTTGGAAAGCGGGGTTACATCACTTACCATTCCGTTTAACTTGTCATTCCCGATCTTTACGACTGCCCTGCTGCCAGCAGCAATCCGGTCGCCATACGTATCGGCAATCTCTCCTTCTATCTTAAAATGGGAGAGGTCGGAGATGATAGCAACTTTAGTACCCGGGGTGATCTGTGCTCCTACTTCATTATTGACATAGGTAAGGATGGCTTTCCTGGGCGAACGAATTTGTGCATCATCGAGGGTACGTTTCAGTTCGGCCAGTTCTTTTATTGTGATATTGAGTTCGAGCTCTTTTACCTTTAGTTCAGCATTTGCCAGTTCTTTTTCATTCTGGTATTTTTGTTCGTCGTCAACCAGTTGTAGTTGCCCTACATGGTAGCTTAGTTCTACCTGCCTCACTTTATCTGTAGTCCCGGCACCGAGGCTATCCAGGTAACGCTCATTCCTGAGTTCGACCTCTTTCCGGTTCAGCTCCATGCGCGAAACTTTGAGTTTCATGTCCATTTCCGACAGTTTACTCCGGTTAGACACCTTCAGTTGTTCCAGTTGCAACTGTTTTACCTGTACCTCATCCTGCATCTTATGGTAATCTGTTTCCGCGCTTTGCAGATCCAGTTTAAGGATGGGCGTACCCACATCTACCGAATCTCCTCCCTTGCTGTACACCTCCAGTATCCTCGAATTGATGGGCGTAGTGATAATCTCTTCAAAAGCCGGGATTACCTTTCCGGAAGCATTTACAGAAACCTCTATGGTGCCTTTATCAACCGTGGAAAATGTAAGTTCGCTTACATATAAAGAGGATTGGAAAAAAGAGGTTAGCCAAACAACTCCTCCAATGAATACCATACCTACCAATCCATATTTTACCCATTGCTTTCGTAGCTCTTTTTGCTGTTCCTGTTTTGATATTTGCCGGTCCATATTGTAAATATTTATTTCCAGCAAATTAAAAGCAAAGGGTATGCCAAAAAGGTAAATGTTTGATTATAAAAACAATATAGAAAAACATAGTGTGCGAATATGAACAGTGTGTGCGATTTCAGGTTGAGTCAAATTATCCATCTAGTAAAAAGTAACAACAAACAGGTTCAGTTCCCCGCGCAGGCGGGGACCGCAAAAAAAGTAGCTGTTTTGAATACAAAAAAGTTGTTTTCTGCTGGTTCTGGTGCGATCCCCGCCTGCGCGGGGAACTGTTGCTAATTTATATATCTTTCCATTCCTGTAAAATATTCTGACTATGCCCAGGCATTGTCCTGATCACTCGTGTAAAGTAATAATCTCAATGGTTGCCTCTTTCAGTCCTCTGGCTGATGCTTTCAGGAAAATGATGCCAGGGGTCTTATTGGATTGTACGATAGCAGTAAGCTGGCCGTTAAACAGTTTCATTTCAGGCAGGTGGAACAGTTCCAGGCTGGCGCTATTTCCATTGGCAGCGGCTTTATAGGTTCCGGCTCCCCGTACGGAGAAACGGATCTGGTTGTCGGCTGTAGGGCACGGGTTACCATTCCTATCAACTACAGATACATTGATAAACGACAGGTCTTTACCATCGGCCTGTATGCGGTTGCGGTCGGCCTTTAGTACGATCCGGTGGGGTTTACCGGCTGTATGTATCTCTTTTTCCTCTGCGGCATTTCCATTTTTATCATACGCAACCACTTTTACTGTTCCGGGTTCATATTTTGTATCCATCCACATCAGGCGGTAACGTTGCTGGCGTTCGAAAGAGGCTTTGGCTTCTTCCGTATAACTACCTTCCAGCCGTACGCTGGTATCTTTGGTACGTACTCCCTGGCTTTTGCCGTTGATAAACAGTTCGGCAGCGGGATAATTGGTATATACAAACAGGGGGGGGTAACCTCGCCTTCCCGCCCCGGCCATGTCCAGTGGGGCAGGATGTGGAGGGTACGTTCAGCCCTGTTCCAATGGCTGCGGTACAGGTAATAGCGGTCTTTAGGGATACCTGCCAGGTCTACAATTCCAAACAGGGAGCTATGGCTTGGCCAGTCGGAATAGTAAGGAGTAGGCTCGCCGAGGTAATCGAAGCCGGTCCAGACAAATTCGCCGATACAGTACGGCAGGTCTTCATGCTGGATAAAATCATCTTCCGGCAGGTTAGACCAGTCGCAATGCTCCACATCATAGGAAGAGCTTTGATGGTCATCATATTTAGCCATCGCCTTCCGCTCTACCGGGAATTTATACACACCACGCGAACTTACCGTCGAAGCTGTTTCTGCTCCCAGAATAATCTGTTGAGGTAATTTCCTGTAATTTTCCGGATACATATGTGGCCGGTAATTAAAGCCTGCCACATCCATTACAGCAGCAAAATTATTGTTGATCACAGCCTGCGGAGCATCCATCCCCTGGGTAACCGGGCGGGTAGGATCTTCCCGGTGGCAGATATCCTGCAAAAAGCGGGCTATCTTATTGCCTTCTTCCTCCCATTGGTTGGGAACTTCATTACCGATACACCACATTACCACGCTTGGATTATTGCAGTAATTCCTGATCAGGTTCACCAGGTCTTTTTCCGCCCATTCATCGAAATAAAGATTATATCCGTTTTTACACTTGGCTATGTTCCATTCGTCAAAGCTTTCTACCATCAGCATCATACCCATTTCATCACAGGCACGAACCAGTTCGGGTGCCGGCATGTTATGTGACGTGCGGATCGCATTGGCACCCATCTCCTTTAATATGCGGACCTGCCGGCGGATAGCTGCATCATTTACGGCTGCTCCCAGCGGCCCCAGGTCGTGGTAGTTACAAACACCTTTGAACTGAACTTTTTCTCCATTCAGGAAAAAGCCTTCTCCGGGTATCACTTCAACAGAACGGATACCAAAGCGGGTTGTATATTCATCTTTGAGTACTCCCTTCTGATAAATCCTCGATACGGCGGTATATAGTTCGGGGGTTTCGGGCGACCATAAACGGGGAGCCGGAACGATGATCTTCTGGCTGAACAGGTTATGATCGTAGTTGGTAAGAGGCGTACCGAGGGTGAGTATGGAAGTACCGTTCGGGTCGAGTAATTCTGTTTCCAGTTTAAATTGGGAGGCTTCGCTGTCTGCCGGACGTACCAGTTCCGTTTTTATTTCTACCCGGGCAAACCGCCGGTTTACAACAGGCGTAGTAATATAGGTACCCCACACAGGAATGTGTACACGGTCTGTTACGATCAAATGTACATTCCGGTATAAACCGGCTCCGGGATACCAGCGCGACGATTCCGGCAGGTTCTCCAGCCGTACGGCCAGTATGTTTTTTCCTGTAGAATGCAAGGCTGCGGTTATATCAAAATAAAAAGAGTTGTACCCATAGGGCCAATAACCAACCTCTTTTCCATTTACATAGACACGGGCATTACTCATGGCTCCGTCAAACAGCAAAAAAGCCCGTTTATTGGCATCCGGTTCCGGAATATCCAGTTCCGTACGGTACCATCCGGTTCCTACAAAAGGCAAACCACCGGTGCGACCGGCATGTTCTATCGCTTCTGTCTGGCCGTCTTGCTCAATAGCCATTACCTGCAGGTCGTTAAACTGGTTGAAAGGGCCGTAAATAGCCCAGTCATGGGGCACAGTAACCGGCTGCCATTTATAATCATTAAACCCGGGTTCTGAAAAGATGGAATAGTCGTCACGGGTAAATTTCCAGTTTTTTTCCAGTAGTATTTCCGTCCGTACCTGTGCGGACAGTCCGGTTAAAGCAAAAAATAGTCCGGCAATCGTTAGTAAATAGTGTTTTTCATGAGGTTTTTATCTTTTACATTACAAATAACGTAACAAAATAATTAAATTTGCGGCCATTACAAATGAATTTATACCCAGTTACTAAAACTCAAATTTAAACAAAACATGCTACTACAATTAGCTTTTGTGCTTATCGCCATTGTGATCGGAGCCCGGATCGGAGGGATCGGGCTCGGGGTACTTGGCGGCATGGGGCTCGCCATCCTTACGTTTGTTTTCGGCCTTGAACCAACTTCCCCATCTATCGATGTAATGCTGATGATCGCTGCCGTTATTGCTGCTGCCAGTTGTATGCAGGCCGCCGGCGGACTGGACCTGATGGTGAAATGGGCTGAACACCTGCTACGAAGCAATCCTTCAAATATTACGATATTAAGTCCGCTGGTTACCTACTTTTTTACCTTTATTGCCGGAACCGGGCATGTAGCTTACTCTGTACTGCCTGTTATTTCGGAAGTAGCCACGGAAACCAAAATACGTCCCGAACGTCCGCTAGGCATTGCTGTGATTGCTTCGCAACAGGCTATTACAGCCAGTCCGATCTCAGCGGCAACGGTTGCCTTACTCAGCCTGCTGGTCGGACAGGGGTACCAGGTTACACTGTTTGATATCTTAAAAATATCTGTACCTTGTACATTGGCAGGTGTACTGGCCGGGGCCTTCTATTCTTTACGGGTAGGGAAAGAGCTGGTAGATGATCCTGAATACCAGCGTCATCTTGCCGCCGGAGAATTTAATAACCAGAAATATGAAGCTGCTGCTGTTAAGAACAAACGGGCTGCTGGCTTATCGGTTGCCATATTCGTACTGGCTACTGTAGCTATTGTATTGTTCGGGTCGATCGAATCGCTGCGTCCGGTATTTGTTACAAACGGTGTAGCCACTCCCTTGTCGATGGCATATATTATTGAGATTATTATGCTTACGGCTGCCGCACTTATTTTATTGGTTACCCGTACAGATGGCAGCAAAGCGGTACATGGCTCTGTTTTCTCTGCCGGTATGCAGGCGGTAGTTGCAATATTTGGTATTGCGTGGATGGGCGATACATTTATTGCCGGTAATATGGCGGAATTGAAAGGGTCTATCGAACATTTTGTAACTGAGATGCCCTGGTTGTTCGGGGTCGCTTTGTTTATTATGTCTATCCTGCTATTCAGCCAGGCTGCTACGGTACGTGCACTGGTACCGCTGGGTATCGCGCTGGGTATTTCTCCTTATACGCTGATTGCCCTGTTCCCGGCTGTAAACGGATATTTCTTTATTCCCAATTATCCTACCGTTGTTGCTGCCATTAATTTGACAGGACCGGAACGACCCATATTGGTAAATATATCCTCAACCATTCTTTCATGATGCCTGGGTTAATAGCGACTGCTGTTTCGGTGATCCTAGGGTTGCTGCTGGTACAGTTTTTCGGGTAAGAATATTTATTTAAACACGGAGACACAGAGACACAGAGATTTTTATTTTCTTGTCGACGGGAATTGTAGATCAACCTTACTAATCAATAGTAGTCTCCTCTAACCGAAACGCGGTCAGTTCCCCGCGCAGGCGGGGACCGCATTGGAGCAGACGGTATTTCCTGCTTTTAATACTAAAACAGACAGTTCTGGTGCGGTCCCCGCCTGCGCGGGGAACTGAGTCTGTTGACCACCATTAATCGGGAGATTCCCTTCGACGAAAAATATTCTTAAGATTATAGAATACTCTTATAAAGAGGGTACATGCTTTTTCAAAGAGGGTGCACCTTTTGGCGAAAAGCATGCACCCTTTCCGAAAAAAGCATGTTATTCTACTTATGCTATTGAATGAACCAGCAAATACAATCCGGCAGCCAACAGGGCTCCGGTAACAGGCCCGAGAATAGGTACCCATGCATACGCCCAGTCGCTGGAGCGTTTACCTTTGATAGGTAAAAGGGCATGTGCCAGCCGGGGGCCCAGGTCGCGGGCTGGATTAATGGCATAGCCGGTTGTACCTCCTAACGACATACCAATTACTACAATGATCAGCGCCACCGGATAAGGTCCCGTCATAGAGGCACCTGCCACAAACAAAATACCGGTGACCAGGATAAAAGTCCCGATCAATTCACTTATAAAATTGTAAAAGTAATTCCGGATAGCCGGTATGGTACAAAATACCCCCAATTTATTATCAGGATTCTCTTCGCGGTCGAAATGGGGTTTATAAAACAGATATACCAGGCAGGCGCCGGTAAATGCACCTGCAAGCTGTGCGAAGATATAGCCGGGTACGTTTCCGCTGAACTGTCCGGCTGCAAATAAAGCAAGTGTAAGGGCCGGATTCAGATGGGCGCCCGGATAGGGAGTGGCAATAGTAGCCGCTACAAACACAGCCAGCCCCCAGGCAATCGTGATTACAACCCATCCGCCGTTAGATCCCTTTGTATCTTTTAATACGGTGTTGGCTACCACGCCATCTCCCAATAAGATCAGGATAGCTGTTCCGATAAATTCAAAAAGTATATCCATTCCCATACCTTTTATTTTACCCACGATTGGGCACGGTGAATTGCGTTGGCCCATTTCCGTTTGGCGGGTTGCATATCAATAGAAAGATCAGGGGTAAACACCCGGTCTACTTTCCATTGTTCTTTGATTTCATCGATGCTTTTCCAATAGCCGGTAGCCAGGCCGGCCAGATAGGCGGCTCCAAGGGCGGTGGTCTCCGTAATACGGGGGCGGATCACCTTTTCATCTAATACATTGGCTTGGAACTGCATCATCAGGTTATTCCGGACAGCCCCTCCGTCTACCCGCAATTCTTTTACACCTATGCCGGCATCCAGTATCATGGCATTAATTACATCCATGGTCTGGTAGGCAATGCCTTCCAGGGCTGCCCGGGCAATATGGCCTGCCGTAGTACCCCGTGAGATACCTACAATGGTTCCGCGGGCATACTGGTCCCAGCAAGGCGCCCCCATACCGGTGAGTGCCGGTACAAAATAAACATCTCCGTTATCAGGTACACTCAATGCAAGTTCTTCTATTTCATCGGACGAGTCTATTACTTTCAATCCATCACGTAGCCATTGTACGATAGCCCCTCCGATAAAAATACTGCCTTCCAGTGCGTATGTGATCCGGCCATTGATATTCCATGCAATCGTAGTGAGCAGGTTGTTTTTGGAGAAGGTAGGTTTCTCGCCTGTATTCATCAGTATAAAACAACCGGTGCCATAGGTACTCTTTACCATGCCCGGCTCAATACACATCTGTCCGAACAAAGCAGCCTGCTGGTCGCCGGCAATCCCCGCAATAGGCAGTTTGGAAACAAAGAAGGTCGTTTTCGTATATCCGTATATTTCGCTGGAAGAGGCTACTTTGGGTAACAGGGAGGCTGGAATGCCAAACAGATCCAGTAATTCCTGGTCCCATGCATGGGTATTGATATTGTATAGCATGGTGCGTGAAGCGTTGGACATATCGGTAACATGTACCTCTCCCCGTGTCAGGCGCCAGATCAGCCACGAGTCTACCGTACCGAACAGCAGGTCGCCTTTTTCGGCCTTTTCGCGGGCTCCCTCTACATGATCGAGTATCCATTTTATTTTGGTAGCGCTGAAATAGGCATCAATCACCAGCCTGGTCTTCTCTTTAATCTTAGGAAGATATCCTTCCTCTTTCAACTTATCGCAATACTCGGAAGTACGCCGGTCCTGCCATACAATGGCATTGTAAACCGGGGTACCTGAGTGCTTCTCCCAGATAATGGTCGTTTCGCGTCGGTTGGTAATACCAATCGCCTCTATGTTTTTACCATTGATATTGATCTTGCTGATCGCTTCGGCTATCACTGCGGCCTGCGACGACCAGATCTCGCACGGGTTATGTTCCACCCATCCGCTCTGCGGGAATATTTGTGTAAATTCTTTCTGGGCAATCGAGCAGATCTGCCCCCTGTGGTTAAAAACAATTGCCCGCGAACTTGTGGTACCTGCATCCAGTGCCAGAATATACTTATGTTCCATCACGCTATTCCTGTTTTAATTACCAAAGGGCTGGTAAGGGGTTAATAAATATTGTTGTGCCAGTTCAATAAACTCATCCACCTGCTCATTCTCCCAGCAGGTATCCTCACCTAGTTCCTTCGCCATTACCGAGGCTACTTTGGGAGTCATATCAATCGCAGCCCGGGCATCCATAAAGAGTGCCCGCAGGCGGCGTGCCAGTACATCTTCTACGGTAACAGCCATCTCTTCGCGTACCGCCCATACTACCTCTGCCACTGTGAAATCAAGCCTTTCATGCAAACGTTGGCTATATTCGGGCGCTTGTTTTTGCAGCGCCAGGATCTTTTCGTAATCACTGCCATACACATAGCCATATCCCGACCGGTCTACATTTTCCATATAACCGTGTATTTTCAGATGTTTGGTTACACAATCCTTTTTTATCAGGTTGCCTACCTCCAGGACCCGGTCTACCACATCCTGGGCCATATCCTGGTAGGTTGTCCATTTTCCTCCTGTGATCGTGACCAGCCCGGTAGGCGAAACCACCAGTTTATGTTTACGGGATATCTCTTTGGTTTTACTACCATCCGCATTTTCTTTGGGTGCAGCCAATGGCCTCAGTCCTGCATATACGGCCAACACATCCTCCCGGCGGGGTTGTTTAGCCAGGTATTGTCCGGCCGTACGGAGGATAAATTCAATCTCTTCTTCCAGCGGACGGGGTTCGAGGGTAAATTCGTCCAGCGGTGTATCGGTTGTACCGAGGATTACCCGGTCGTGCCAGGGAACACCAAACAGTACCCTCCCATCGCTTGTTTTAGGAATCATGATGGCAGTCTGTCCTCCCAGAAAAGATTTATCTACTACCAGGTGGATACCCTGGCTGGGTTTTACCAACGGAGCCGCTTCGGGAGCATCCATTTTGATCAGTTCGTCTACAAATATCCCGGTGGCATTTACCACCACTGTTCCATACAGTTTATAAGGCTGGCCGGTCAACAGGTCTACCGCTTTTACTCCCCGTATATTTCCATCGTCATTTTTAATCAGTCCACGTACTTTTATATAGTTCAGTGGGGTAGCTCCCTGTTCCCAGGCTGTTTGCATCAGGTTAACTGCCATGCGGGAATCGTCAAACTGGCCATCGTGATAGACCACGCCACCACGCAGGTCAACAGTTGCAATTCCAGGGATTTCATCTATTACCTTTTCACGGGTTAACGGCAGGGAGGGCCCGAAACCTTTCTTTCCGGCAAGGACATCATATACCGTAAGCCCCAGGGTATAGAAAGCCTTTTCCCACCACTTATAATTACCGATAATAAAACGCTGGTCTTTTACCAGATGAGGTGCATTCTGCCGCATAATGCCCCGTTCGCGCAGCGCTTCTACTACCAGTCCCACATCTCCCTGGGCCAGGTATCTTACTCCTCCGTGTGCCAGTTTGGTGCTCCGGCTGGAGGTCGACTTTGAAAAGTCTGCCTGCTCCAGTAAAACCACTTTGAATCCGCGCGAAGCGGCATCCACCGCTACGCCCAACCCGGTAGCTCCTCCCCCCCCACAACGATTACATCCCATACCTGCGAGGGATCGCTTATATTTTTGATCAAATCATCTCTTTTCATACGCTTCATTCATTTGAACATAACAGGGGTTTCCGTACAATAGTTCTTTCCTGAACCTACCTTAACGAGCTGAGTAATAAAATTTATAAAAATGATTATCCGCATAATGTCCGTTGATTTATTGAACATCATATGAATGTTT
>JAJPZJ010000063.1 GCA_021204405.1 Tannerellaceae bacterium
TCCGACTTCAAATCCAGAATTTATAATAGGACATTATGCGGATAATCATATATTTATTTTCGGAACCATCATTTTATTTGCAGGGTTATTACTAAGTTATGGATGGCCGATAAATAAAAAATTATGGAGCCCTACTTTTGTACTTGCAACCTGTGGATTTGGTTCCTTTTTTCTTGCATTACTAATCTGGATTATCGATATAAAAGGCAAGCAAAAATGGTCGCTGTTTTTTGAGGCTTTCGGTATCAATCCGCTTTATTTATATGTACAGGCTGCTATTTTTACTGTAATATTGGGTAAAACCGGTATACATGGATATATATACAATGAACTGCTGGTTCCATTAGCAGGAAATTACAATGGCTCCCTGGTCTGGGCCATCCTGTTTGTTATTATAAACTGGATACCCGGTTATTGGCTGTACAAAAAACATATCTATATAAATTATAACCTATAAATAGTATCCTATGAACAGAAACAAAGGTTCCCGGTTAAAAAATCGAACATTATTAATAATGTTTGTGCTACTGACCAGTAGCATGTTTAGCCATGCACAGCTAAGTGAAGGAGGAACACCTGCCAGTTTCAATATCGGCACCAGTTTAAGAACTACTCCCGAGCCTGTTAACATCCCCATTAAGTTCAATATAGAAGATTTAAAATTAGTAGATGAATGGCAGGTGAGCCAGGGAGCACCGTTGAGGTTAGCTACCGTCATTGATACTACCCTAACAATAGAAAAAAACGGGAATTGGTTTACACTCAATAACGGCCTGTATGTATGGCAATTGAGGGTAAAAGCCAATGATGCAACTGCACTGATGCTATTTTATAATAAATTCCAAATCCCGGAAACAGGAAAATTATTTATATATAATACTGATAAAACTCATATATTGGGAGCCTATACCTATAGGACACATCCCAGCTCCGGTAAATTTGCCACAGAGTTTATAGCCGGTGATGACATTATACTTGAATATGAAACCACCTGGCCTGAATTATTACCTGACCTGGAAATAGAAGGCATAGGATACGGATATAACCATCTGTCTGTTTCCTATACCGGATTAGCTACCCGAGCATCCGGTTCCTGCATGGTAAATATTAACTGTGAAGAAGGAGACAACTGGCAGGATGTGAAAAATGGTGTATGCAAAATGACACAAAGGATAGGCACTTCGGTATACCTTTGCTCCGGAGTATTAATGAATAATACAGCACAGGATTATGCTCCTTATATTATGTCAGCTTACCACTGTTCTGAAGGTGGCAGCCAGCAAGCCAGTGAATCAGATTATTCACAATGGATGTTTTATTTCCATTACGAAACCGCAGGGTGTAGCAATAGCTCCTCTATCAGTTCCGAATATTTTTCCATGGTAGGATGTAAAAAAGTCATGGCTTCTCCTATTGATGGAGGGTCGGACGGCATGTTATTATTACTTAACCAGGATATACCTGCCGGCTCCAATGTCTATTTCAATGGCTGGGACCGCAGTACCACCATCCCTTCCTCAGGTGTAGGCGTCCATCATCCGGAAGGAGATGTAATGAAAATATCCACTTTTACATCCGCTTTAACCAACTATACCTGGTATGACGGTGAAAACACAGGAGCCAGAAATGCCCATTGGGATGCCATCTTTGTTCAAACAGCCAATGGCCATAGCATAACAGCCGGAGGTTCATCAGGTAGCCCTTTGTATAATTCAAATAAACTGGTAGTAGGGACACTGACCGGAGGAGACTCGGAATGTGATACAAAACCGGATGGCCACAACCTGTATGGTAAATTTTCCTACCACTGGAGTGAAGGGATGAGTACTTATCTGGACCCGCACCGCACCAACGTAACTACTTTAACCGGTATGTACGGAAAAGAAGCAAAAGGAACTCCCGGCAACTTACAACTCGCTTACAGGAATGGCAGTGTACAACTTAGCTGGAGTGCACCGGCTACCAGTGAAAGACCTGTAAAATATAATGTATATAAAAATGATACCTTCCTCAGTGAAACAGCAGATACTTCTTTTAAAGATGAAGCAGAAGAAAATACGAATATTATGTATGCTGTTTCTGCCGTATATCAGGATGGTGAAGAGTCGGCAAAAATATCCAATACAATTATGGTAACCGACTATAAAGAACCAATCAATGTAAACGTCGAACTGCGTAATTGGAGTGTTTACATATCCTGGCAGGCACCGGTTTACGAACAGACCGTATATTGGGGTAATTGGGAGGATAGTGGATATGCCGTTGGCTTTGAAAATTACTCTCCTTTCTATTTTGGTCAGGCATGGAACCCGGAAGACCTGCAGGAGGTAAATAATAAAACCATTACACAAGTGGAGTTTTTTGCCCAACGCGGAGTAGTTTATTCTATCTATATCCGGCAGGGCCAACGAACCTATAAGCAGGATCTTTCTAACATTTCAACCGGACAATTCAGAACCATACAACTTGCCACCCCGTTCGTAATAGATAATTCAGAAACACTCATTGTTTCTTTATATGCTTCACAATACGGAGGGACTAATTATCCTGCAGTTTATGATTCAGGACCTGCTATAGAGGGTAAAGGAAATCTTTTATCCACGAACGGACAAACCTGGTACACTATGTCAACGTATGGCTATGATATGAATTTCATGGTAAACATGACTATATCTTCCCAGGAAGAAGAAATAAAATCTACCGGTATGGAAACAACCTCCGGCAGTGGAAATACTGAAAAAACAGGTAGTATGCTTGTTTCACAGGAACGCGAAGACAAAACCTCCCTACAAGTTTTAAGCCAGCCGGTAGCCGCATTCCCTGAAGTAACAGCCTATAATATTTACCGGGATAATACCCTTGCCGGAAGTACTTCTGCAAATGTGACCGAATTTATAGATTACGGTCCGGGACAAGGTGATTATATCTATTCCGTAGCTGCCTTATATGGAGATACAGAGACAAGTAAAACCAGAAGCGAGGAGGCCATAAGTGTTGATAACGAAAAGATTTCAACTGATATCCTCAGGTTAACCCCTACCCTGTTTAACGACCAGGTAACCATCATTAGTACCGACCCTGTTACTTTGGTAGAGGTATTCTCAATTGATGGAAAGAAATATATGCATCTTACCCATCCGGAAAATTCCATTTCAACCGGAGGATTGGCAGCTGGTATATATCTTTTCCGTATTCATACTCCTAAAGAGGTAAAAACAATCAAAGGTGTCAAACAAAAATAATAAGGAAAAACGAGCCTATATATCCGGAAGAAAGTACTGACATACGTTTACTGTAAAACTGGAGAAAAAGAGCTTATATATTTAAAAGTATAATCCGTAATGTATATAAAGAGTACATTACGGATTATACGCTCTTTATCAATAGGAGACCGAAACATTAAAACCTTCATTTTCTGCAAGTTTACCTATCTGATCCAACGCTTTCTTTGAAACCTTTTTGAGTGAATTGAGGGGGGTTTCCCGGTCAATGGTATAAATCATTACCTGTTTAGGCTTAATTTGTTTTAAAGCATTCAACCAGCCTGTTATTTCCTCCGGTGTGGTATTATTAACATTCATACCATTTACTTCACCTCTCAGGAACATGGTTTGTATGATCAGGTTACCTTTAAAACGACACAACTGGGAAAGCAGTTTTTCAAATGTAAAGGAAGGTTGATTGGGAACATTGAGTTGCTGGATGCGTAGGTCGAGAACAGAATCCAGCTTGAGAATATTATCATCTATCTTATTTAAAGCGTTAAAAACAGCTTCTTTATGTAGCATAGTAGCATTTGATAACACGGCCACTTTGGCTGCCGGGCATAATTTGTTGCGGAGTTCGATCGTGTCGTCTATAATATCACCAAACTGGGGATGCATGGTAGGTTCTCCATTGCCTGCAAAAGTGATCACATCAGGTACAACCCCCTCCTGCTTCATCGCTATCAGTTTCTTTTCCAATCCCTCTTTTACCTCGTCGCGGGAGGGAAACCGTGCCTGTATACGCCGCTCTTCATTTAATCCGCATTCACAATAAATACAGTTGAATGAACAGATCTTGCCGTCGGTGGGCAACAGGTTCACCCCTAAAGAAATACCCAGCCTCCGGCTCCTGACAGGTCCGAAGATAATCTGGTCAAACAGAAAAGTAGCCATATATCTTAATACTTTACTATAAATTAATATGCAAAAGTAACAAGTTTACCAGCAATTAAATCACTATATCTAGTGATTTGCTATAAAAATGTTTCCTGTTACTTTTGTACCTATATTATGCTACCCGCCGGTAGTTGCGATTATACCTGTTTAACGATCATTTAAGAAAATGGAACAACATACGAAACCAGTGGATTATCAGTCATTTTTTACGGCTGCATTGGATAAATTACATACAGAAAAACGCTATCGTGTATTTACTGATATAGAACGAATAGCCGGAAATTTCCCAAAAGCCATATGGCATACAGATGAAGGGACATGCGAACTGGTTATCTGGTGTTCTAACGACTACCTGGGGATGGGACAGCATCCGGCTGTGATCAATGCCATGACCGAAGCTGCACAACGCCACGGAACCGGTGCGGGTGGCACACGGAATATATCGGGTAACAGCCATGCAATCGTAACGCTGGAAGCAGAACTGGCCGACCTGCATAACAAAGAAGCTGCCCTGGTGTTCACTTCCGGATATGTATCCAACCAGACAGGTATTTCAACCATAGCCCGCCTGATACCGGATTGTATTATCTTATCGGATGCGTGCAATCATAATTCCATGATCGAAGGGGTGCGTCAATCCGGTTGCGAGAAGGTTATTTTCAGGCATAACGACCTGGAACACCTGGAGGAGCTTTTGAAAAATATGCCGGCCGGCCTAAATTAATCGTATTTGAAAGTGTATATTCCATGGACGGGGATGTGGCACCTATCCATGCGATCTGCGACCTGGCCGACCGTTACCAGGCCATGACCTACCTTGATGAGGTACATGCTGTAGGGATGTATGGCGAAAGAGGAGGAGGTATAGCCGAGCGCGACAGGGCCATGGAACGTATAGATATGATTGAAGGGACACTGGAAAAAGCCTTTGGCGTAATGGGGGGGGTTATATTACTGCGAACCGCCGGATCATTGATGCGGTACGGAGCTTTGCACCCGGATTCATATTTACGACTGCCCTTTCGCCGGCAGTAGCTATAGCCGCAGCCGCTTCGATCAGGCACCTGAAAAATTCTTCCGAAGAACGTACCAGACAACAGGAGCAGGTAAGGAAAACCAAAGAGGCACTAGCCAGCACAGGCATCCCGATGTTACAAACAACAACCCATATCATCCCTGTAATGATAGGAAATGCAGCCTTATGCAAGGCTGCCAGCGACCGCTTGTTACACAAACATCATATATATATCCAGCCCATCAACTATCCTACCGTACCTAAAAATACCGAACGGTTGCGGGTTACTCCTACTCCTTATCATACAGACGAAATGATCGGCCAGCTAGTGGAAGCCCTTACAGAAGTATGGCAACACCTGGGACTACCCTTTACCACCCTAAATGAAAGCAGCCGGGAAGATGAATAAGCTAATACGTATAGGTACACGTGACAGCCAGTTAGCTCTATGGCAGGCACAGCAGGTAAAGACAGGCTGGAAGAAAAAGGAATTGGCTGCGAACTTGTGCCTATTAAAAGTGATGGCGACCTGGACCTGATCACTTCTATCTATGCGATGGGTGTACAAGGAGTATTCACCAAAACCCTTGATGCCGCACTTCTTGCCGGCCGGATAGATATAGCCGTACATTCCATGAAGGATGTACCGGTAACTCCTGCCCAGGAACTTACGATTGCAGCCGTACTACCCAGAGGAAATTATAAAGATGTATTGGTAATAAAAGATACAGGTAACCGATCTGTACCATCTACCGGCACAACCGGTTTAACTATTGCAACCGGCAGTATCAGGCGGAAAGCGCAATGGCTGAACCGTTATCCCAACCATGTAATTGACAACCTGCGTGGAAATGTAAATACCCGCCTGAGAAAGGTTACTGAAAACGATTGGTATGGTGCTATTTTCGCAGCAGCAGGCTTAGAACGGTTAAACCTTTGCAAAGACCAGACGATTGAACTCGACTGGATGCTTCCGGCTCCTGCACAAGGTATTATATGTATTACATGCCGGGAGAAAGACCAGGAGATACTAGATATATGCCAGACTGTTAACCATGTACCTACACAGGTATGTGCTACGATTGAAAGGGAATTCCTGCAAACCCTTATGGGTGGCTGTTCCACTCCTATCGCTGCCCTTGCCGTGATCGAAAATGAAAAAGTTATTTTCAAAGGCAGGGTTCTTTCCCTTAATGGAAGCGATAGTAAAGAAATTACCAGTGAAGTAGCGGTGAGTGAGGCCACAGGGCTGGGAAAAAGAATAGCCGCAGAGCTGCTGAAAACGGATGCGATAAAGCTTATTGAACAAATCCGGAATGGATAAGCAAAGCGTTCACATATTAAGTACCGCTACTTTACCCGCTGGGTGTGTCTCCCTGGCAATACAGCATAATATCCAGGTAGATATCCTACCGTTTATCCGTACCAAATCCGTTATAGACAGTTCTTTAAAAAGATGGATCAAGTCTGTTGCCCAACATCCACAAACAGTTATCTTTACAAGTAAACAGGCTGTACAGGCTGTTGCTGATACAGTAAAAGGCCAGCTACCTGACTGGCAGTTTTACTGTATAGAAGGAGTTACCCGGAAAGAGGTCCTGCGCAACTGGAATAAAAAAACTATCCTCCATACAGCTCCCAACGGAGCAGCGCTGGCAAAGAAAATAAAGGCAACTCATTCTATGGGAGAGTTACTATTTTTTTTTGTGGACAACGGCGGTTGAATGAAATACCGGAACGACTCTCCGGGGCCGCTATTTCCTATAAGGAAGTAATAGTGTACGAAACAGAGCTTACTCCGCAAACCCTCGAAAAGACGTATGAAGGGATACTTTTTTACAGTCCCAGCGGAGTAGAAAGTTTCTTCTCCGCTAATCATCCCGGTAAGGCAACGCTTTTTTTCAATCGGGCCAACTACCACTAATAAACTTTACGAATACACAGCAAATAAGATAATAACCATTTCCCAGCCTGATAAAGCGTATATGCTTACACAGGTGATAGAATATTTTAAACAGCAAAATGGATACGAAACTAAAAAATGACCTGTTGCTCCGTGCGTTGAAAGGAGAAGAGGTAGAAAGAGTACCTGTATGGATGATGAGGCAGGCAGGGCGTTATCTGCCCGAATACCGCGAATTACGGAGTAAGTACGGCTTTTTCGAAAGATGCAGAATCCCTGAACTGGCATGCGAAATCACCCTGCAACCGATCCGGCGGCTGGGGGGTAGATGCTGCTATCCTTTTTTCCGATATCCTGGTTGTACCCCAGGCGATGGGAATGGAGGTACAACTGGTAGAAAATATAGGGCCGCTCCTACCCGATCCCATTCGCAAACAGGAAGATATTAACAAGATATACACGCCCGATGTGGAAGACAAGTTAGGATACGTGTTCGATGCAATCCGCCTGATTAAAAAAAAGCTGGCAAATGAAGTGCCACTGATTGGTTTTGCGGGAGCTCCCTGGACACTTCTTTGCTATATGGTAGAGGGAAAAGGGTCGAAAACCTTCGACCAGGTGAAACGTTTTTGCTATACCAACCCGCAAGCGGCACATACCGTATTACAACTGATCACAGATACGACGATCGCTTATACACGGGCACAAGTGGAAGCAGGTACCAATACCATCCAGCTATTCGATAGTTGGGCCGGCTTACTGGGACCTGACGATTTTGCCACTATTTCTTTACCATACATCCGCCAGGTTGTAGCGGCATTAAAAGATAGCGTACCCGTTATCGTATTTGCCAAAGGAGCCTGGCATTCTTTACAGGCACTGGAAGAAACCGGAGCCTCGGGCTTAGGAATAGACTGGAATGTAACCCCAGCTATGGCGCGTGCCCTTACCAGCGGTCATATTACTATGCAGGGAAATTTTGATCCGGCTAAACTTTATCTTTCTATTCCGGAAATAGAACAAGAAGTAAAAAAAGATGCTGGAACATTTTGGTAAAAAACATTATATTGCCAACCTGGGACATGGTATTTTACCGGATATCCCTGTCGAACATGCACAGGCATTTGTTTATACTGTCAAAATTATCCATGGAATAACTAAAAACAGCGAGATATGTATTTACAGAAAAGAAGCAGGGATCTTACGTAAAAATGCTGCCATCCGCAGCCTGGTAAGCGAAACAAGCCTTACCCTATCTGATTTTATGGTACCTTTATTTATTGATGAGGGTGAAAATCAGACATTCCCTATCCCGTCTATGCCGGACTATAACCGGTATACACTTGATCTGACCGTAAAAAAGGTAAAAGAGCTTTGGAGTATGGGCATCAAAGCGGTATTACTTTTCGTAAAAGCCATGGATGAGGTAAAAGATAACACCGGACAGGAAGCCTGGAATCCTGACGGACTGATGCAACGCAGCATACGCGCTATCAAAGATGCCGTACCTGAAATAGTGGTCATGACTGATGTAGCCCTCGACCCCTACTCTATTTATGGCCATGATGGTATAGTGAAAGACGGAGAAATTATAAATGATGAAACGGTAGAGGCTTTAGTAAAAATGAGCCTCAGCCATGCAGAAGCCGGTGTGGATTTTGTTGCACCCAGTGATATGATGGATGGGCGTATTTATGCGATCCGGAAAGCATTCGAAGAAAGTGGCTTTACCCGTACAGGTATATTAAGTTACAGTGCTAAATATGCTTCGTGTTTTTATGGTCCTTTCCGGGATGCATTGGATAGTGCTCCCGGCTTTGGTGACAAAAAAACTTACCAGATGGATTATGCCAACTGGAAAGAGGCGGTAAAAGAGGCTTTACAGGATATAGAAGAGGGTGCAGATATTGTAATGGTAAAACCGGCCATGGCCTACCTGGACATTATCCGTGAAGTAAAAAATGAGGTAAACGTACCGGTTAGTGCTTACCATGTAAGTAGTGAATATGCGATGATAAAAGCTGCTGCCGAGCGAGGCTGGATAGATGAAGATAAGGCTATTCTGGAAAGCCTGACTTCTATCAAGCGGGCAGGTACCGACCTGATCGCTACCTATTTTGCTGAACGGGCTGTGGAGTTACTTGGATAAAACAAATATCCCCGCCGAAAGGGCTGGGTTGTTAAGTTCTCTTTCTTATAGTCCTCCAAGGACGGTATATCCTAACCCAGGGCATCAGCCCTGGGTTATAAGTAGTAAATAAAGAGAGTCCTGTAAGGACGACATAATAAAATACAAGTAATCAATAGTTTGTAAATTATGTCGTCCTTACAGGACTTATGAGGAGACAGTATATCCCGGCCCAGTACTGCGTACTGGGCCGGGATATACTGTCCTTGCAGGGCTAAAGACTAAAATAAGAAAATTTAACAGCCCTACGCAGAAAGCAAGGGTACTCTTTATTGAGCTTCTATAAATCCATCTACCTGGTTGGCTTTACTCTGAATGCCACGTTTGATGGCTTCATCAATTACCTGCTGACGTTGTTCCTGCAATTCACGGAGCTGATGATTTCCCCATGTTACCAATTCCGGAAGTACTTCCCCAAAGGTGGCTTTATATTGTTCTAAAGCGGTTTTCATTTCGGCTGCTTTTTCGGGATATTTTTTAAAAAAGTTGGTAGTTTCTGCCGGATCTTCTTTCAGGTTAAATAGTAATGTATCGTGTGCAGCAGTAGAAGCACGCCAGAAGTTACCATTGATCTGGTCTTCGGGTAATGTGATCTTCCAATCCCCTACCCTCAACCCGGTAATCTGGCGATTGTTACGGAAATAAGCATATGTGTTACTGACACGCTGGCCGTTGTTGAGTAATACATCCGTCAGGTCGTAGCCATCCAGTTTCCTATCTACAGGAGCCTGCACACCGGTTATTTGGGTAATAGTAGGAAACCAGTCCAGTGTACTTATTACATCCGTATATACACGGGGAGAAATTTTTCCTTTCCAGTAAGCTATAGCCGGTACCCGTAAACCTCCTTCGTAGTCGGTGCCCTTTCCTTTACGTAGTCCCAAAGCTTCTCCCCCCAGCGGACCTTCCTGCAACCAGGGACCATTATCGCTACTGAAAATAATCAATGTATTTTCCAACAGGCCATGCTGTTCCAATGTATTAATTACCTCCCCTACACTCCAGTCAACTTCCAGTACAGTATCTCCATATAATCCGGCACCCGACTTTCCACGGAATTCGTCCGAGCAAAAAATAGGAACATGCATCATATTATGGGGCAAGTAAAGGAAAAAGGGTTTTTCTTTATGGCGGTTAATGAAATCGATTGCTTCATAGGTATAGCGTTTAGTCATTTGCGACTGGTCGATATGGAATTCTTCTACTTCGTTGCCACGCAGATATACCTGTGCAGTCATATCATTACTATATGGAATCCCAAAATATTCATCAAAACCATGCTGCAAAGGCAGATACCGTTCGCAATGACCCAGGTGCCACTTTCCGATAATACCGGTAGCATATCCTGCCGATTGTAAAAGTTCTGAAATCAGTACCTCTTCCGGAGAGATACCGGTATAGCTATCCGGAAAAAAGACCTCACTTATACCCATACGGTTCGGATATCTCCCGGTTAATAAAGCTGCCCGAGAAGGACTGGACACAGGAGAGGCGGAGTAAGCATCAGTAAACCGGATTCCTTCGTTAGCTAACCTATCGATATTAGGTGTCTGCCATTTATCCTGGCCATAACTGCTAATATCCGAATATCCCATATCATCAATGTAAAAAATAACTACATTAAGTTTTTGCCGGGCATTTACCGGTACCAGTGCCATACTGCATCCCAGTAGTAAAAGTTCTTTTGTGTGTTTCATCTCTTACATATTTTAATTGTTTGTTAATAACCTGCATTTTGCTCCAATAACGGATTGGCATCTAATTCCTGCAAAGGAATTGGGAACAAGATATGAAAATCCTGCGCTCTTGTATTACGTACCTGCGCATTTTTTATAAATGTTCCCTGCCTGATCTGGTCGGAGCGGCTTTTTTGTTCATAATAGAACTCCCATGTCCTTTCCCGGAAGATGGCATCCCGGAAACTTTCCTGGGTAAATTCTCCCGGTGAAAAGCTGTGTATACCCGCCCGCAGCCTTACTGCATTTACTAATTCTACTGCTTCACTTACGGGACCGTTTAATTCATTCAGTGCTTCAGCACGGGATAATAAAATATCTGCATACCGGATGACCGGGATATCATTTCCTTGCTCGGCTCCCAGGGCATCCCGGTCGAATTCATATTTCCCGGATAACGAGCGGTCATTTCCCAATAACTGGATAAATTCTTCCGATGTATTGGTATAGGAAGTAATAATTAAATCTTTCCGGCTATCGCTTTCAGCAAAGGAATTTACAAATTCATCAAACAGATATACACGGGCAGCATAGGTAGTCTGGTTGGAAAGTACCGGATAATCTGTGGGGAATGTAATAGCTACTATCGAATGTCCGGTCTGAGGAGTAGCAGCAATTACCCACAATAATTCGTTATTTCCTTCATTTTCTATACTGAATACATCAGAATAGCTGGCTATTAGTTCATACTTTTCCAGGTCAATAATCTGTTGTGTAGTAGTTACTACTTTTTTCCATTGGCGTGTATTCAGATATAAATTAGTTAAAATCCCCAAAGCGGCTCCTTTGGTTGCCCGCCCGTAATCTTCTTGTGATACAGGTAAGACAGCGGCGGCAGCCGATAGCTCTTCTTCTATAAAGTTGATTATTTCCTGTTCGGACGAACGCGGCAACTGCAGCGGATCGTCGGGCGAAGTATAAAGCGGAAGTGCTCCATACCAATCATGTAAGAACCAGTAGGCAAAGCCCCGTAAAAAATGAGCTTCCGCACGAAGCTGTTCGTCACTTCCGTCTGTATCGGTATTTGCCAGTACAATATTTGCATCCCTTATAACAGCATAGGCATTTACCCATGCTTCATTAAAAAAGGTATGGTTACTATCCCAGGTAAAATTAGACAGCGGAGTAAAATCGGCTTCAATCGCTCCAAATTCATTCCAGGTTTCACCTGAACACATACCGGAAGTAAAAAAGTAATAGTAGTTACGGAACTGGGCATTTCCGTAAGCAGAATACAGGACAGATAGTTTGCCTTCTGCGGTAGTAAGATAAGTATCCGTAGTAAGTTCGGAATAGACTTTTTCATCCAATAAATTACATCCGGAAAAGATGTACAGAAAAAATAAAGGAGATAATAGTTTATAATAAAAGTTACGCATAGCTTTACTTATTAAAATGATAAATTAAAATGATTATCCGCATAATGTCCGTTGATTTATTGAACATCATATGA
>JAJPZJ010000170.1 GCA_021204405.1 Tannerellaceae bacterium
ACTTCAAATCCAGAATTTATAATAGGACATTATGCGGATAATCATTAAAGAAAATATACCTATGGTCAAACTATTCCAAGATGTCTCATTCAAAACCAGCCGGTTAGTTACCAGCACCTATAGTACCTCCTTTACCATAGGGGTAAGATGCCTGGATAGCCAGATCCGCGATGCGGTCTATAGCATTTATGGTTTTGTAAGGCTGGCCGACGAAATAGTAGACAGTTTCCATGGATATGACCAGCAAGAGCTACTGGAACTTTTTGAGCAGGAATATTACCTGTCTATGGAAAAAGGCATCAGCCTCAATCCGGTACTTAACTCCTTCCAGCATACCGTAAAACGGTATAATATAGATGATACACTGGTACAGGCTTTCCTGCAAAGTATGTATAGCGACCTGCACCAGCACCACTTTACGGAAAAAGAGATTGGCGAATATATTCATGGTTCGGCTGAAGTGGTAGGATTGATGTGCCTGAAAGTGTTTGTAGATGGCGATGAATATAAATACAACCGGCTAAAACCTTATGCGATGCGCCTGGGAGCCGCTTTCCAGAAAATCAATTTCCTGCGCAACCTGAAGCATGATACCGGATTGCTACACCGCACCTATTTCCCCATCCTGGCCAAAGAACCGTTAAATGAGGAGACCAAGCAGCTTATCCTGAATGATATTTTCGAAGATTATGAGTTTGCCGAAAAAGGAATTCTGCAATTACCCGATTGTGCCCGGCTGGGGGTATATACCGCTTATTTGTATTACCGGTCGCTTACCCGCAAATCCAGCAGACTAAAGCGGAGCGGCTGCTGAAAGAGCGGATACGTGTATCCAATATGGAAAAAATGGCTTTATTATGCAAAGCTTATCTACACACTAAATTACAATAAATGATGATAGTACTAGTTGATGAAAATGATCTTCCGGTAGGTGTACTACCGAAAATGGAAACACACGAAAAAGGACTGCTTTACCGTGCTTTCTCTGTATTTATATTTAACAGGAAAGGACAGTTATTGATACAGCAACGTGCCATAGATAAATATCACTGTGGCGGATTGTGGACGAATACGTGTTGCAGCCATCCTGCTCCCGGCGAAGAGCCCTTAGAGGGAGCCCGGCGCCGGCTGGAAGAGGAGATGGGTATAACAGCCGATTTGCAATATGTATTCCGCTTCCTTTATATGGCACCTCTGGATAAAGGATTGACCGAACATGAACTCGACCATGTATTCGTGGGATATACCAATCAGCTCCCTACGCCCGATCCGGATGAAGTTGCCGCCTGGAAATATATATCCCCCGGCAAACTCCGGAAAGATATAGAATTACATCCTGATAAATATACTCCCTGGTTTCGGATCATTATGGAGAGATATTTCCCTGAGATCAAAGCCGGTTTGGAACAAAGTTGTAGCCAATGAAAGTGGCAGTTATCGGAGTGGGTATAGGCGGATTGGCTATAGCCATACGCATGGCCGTAAAAGGTTACCGGGTAACGCTGTTTGAACAGGCTGCGTGCCCCGGAGGGAAAGTAGTGGAAATAAAAAAGAGGGATTCCGGTTTGATACAGGACCTTCCCTCTTCACCCTACCGGAACTGGCTGAAGAGCTGTTTACACTGGCCGGGGAAAAGATGGAGGAACATCTGCCTGTGATAAAACTGGAAATAATTGCCGTTACTTTTTTCCGGACGGGACTGTTTTTACCTTTTACCAGGAGAAAAGTGACCTGGAACAGGAATTGCGTACCCGGGGGATTAAAGCTCCGAAAGCAGTTTTCCGCCGGTTGCAAAAAGCCAGAAAGATGTATGAGATAGGCGCACCGGTATTTATGTTCAGTAATTTCCATAAACTATCCAACTTCAATACGCCTCCTTATAAAAAGGTAGCCGGCCAGCTACATGTATTGGATCTTTTCCGTACGATGCATCAGGCAAACAAAAGTGATTTCGAAGATCCGCGTATGGTGCAGCTGTTCGACCGGTACGCTACGTATAATGGTTCTGATCCCTACCGTACCCCTGCCACGCTTAATATGATTGCCCACCTGGAAAATAACCTGGGTGCCTGGTTCCCACGGAAAGGGATGTATTCGATAGCCGACAGCCTGTACCGGTTGGCCATCCGGCAGGGAGTCCATTTCCGGTTTAATACAAAAATAGAGCAGATCCTGCTCGATAAGAAAAGAGCGGTTGCCGTACAGACACCGGAAGGCTGTGAAAATTACGACATCATCATTTCTGATGCAGATGTACATTATGTAGCCCAGGTACTCTTACAAAAACATCCGTTAAAGAGCAGGCTTAACCGGATGGAACCTTCTTCTTCTGCACTGATCTTTTACTGGGGGATAAACCGTACCTTTCCCAAACTCGATATCCATAATATCCTGTTCAGTGAAGATTACCGGGAGGAGTTCAGGCTGTTATCCGGCAAACAGACAATCCCGGCCGATCCTACCGTTTACATCTTCATCAGCACTAAAATTGTAAAAGAAGATGCCCCGGAAGGATGTGAAAACTGGTTTGTTATGATCAATGTTCCTGCCAATACCGGACAAGACTGGGAGAAATTAACCAGGGAAGCCCGCAGAATATTATTAATAAGATTAACCGGCAACTCCGGACAGATATTGAACAATATATTGTTACCGAAGAAACCGCCTCGCCGGTCACAATCGAAAAACGGACATTAAGCAGTAAAGGTGCCCTCTATGGGACTGCCTCCAACTCCATGTTTGCCGCCTTTTTACGTCATCCCAACCGGCTGAGCGGTATTAAAAACCTTTACTTCACAGGTGGAAGCGTACATCCGGGAGGAGGGATACCGCTCTGCCTGGCGAGTGCAAAGATTGTTGAACAGGAAATAGAGGCACAGGTATAAGGTAAATATTTATAAGACAAACATTCTATTAAAAAAGGTAATGTAAATTATTATTTGATTATAAACTCAATAAAAAGACTTAGTTCCCCGCGAAGGCGGGGATTGCATTCAAAGAGACCTGAATCCTTTGTTGTTATATTTGAAACAGATAGTTATTGTGCGATCTCCGCCTTCGCGGGGAATAAAAATTAGACCAAAGCAATTCAAAACCCAGGATATCAGCATGAGAAATGAACAAAAACGAATAAACCTGCAGGAGATGCCTGCCTATTTCCTACGCTTTTATGGGGTTGGCCTGTTGTTGTTTTGCATTCCGTTTACCCATAGGTTATTTATTGTCCTCATTCCGGCCTCTTTATTGTTGGTTATCGGAACAGCCTTTTATTTCCATCGTAGCTGGTCGCCTGCTACCATAGGCTGGTTCTTCTTTATTATCCTTTCCTCTTTTCTGCTGGAAATGATGGGGATTTCTACAGGTAAAGTATTCGGACATTACCAATATGGCCTCGGGCTGGGCTGGCAGATAAAAGGAACCCCGCCCCTTATCGGTATCAACTGGCTGTTTCTAGTATATGCCTCTAACGGGCTGGCCGGCAGGATAGTAAGGAATGTCTGGGTCAAAATCGTGCTGGCTGCCCCGATCATGATCTGTTACGACCTGATCGTAGAGCTGGTAGCCCCGGGTATGCAGATGTGGAGGCTTACTACTGCATACCCCCCTGCCAGTAATTTTATTGCCTGGTTTGCGGCCGGGCTGGTATTCCATACCGGATTTGCCATTTTCCGGATTGATTCCCGCAACTATACAGCCGGTATGCTGTTCCTTATACAAATGCTGTTTTTCATATGTATAATTCTTTACCAACTCCTATTTCCTTATGATTAAAGCCCAACATACCCGTACCGGCAAACTGATAACCGGATTCTACTCCGGAAAACGGATGGAAGCCGCTTTTCATACTATTCACCTGATCGGTGAACAGCAAGACAATGGGAAACCCGTATTAATGATTGCAAACCATTTCTGCTGGTGGGATGGCTTTATTCAATACCGGTTAAACAAGCATTACCTACATCGCAAATTCCATGTAATGATGCTGGAAGATCAATTGAAGAAATATGCTTTCCTGAATGGATGTGGCGCCTATTCCGTACGCAAACATTCCCGCGATATTATCAATACACTTGAATATTCAGCCGAATTGTTAAACGATCCCGGCAACCTGGTACTGCTTTTTCCACAGGGAAAAATAGAAAGTATCCATACTCCTTACATCCAGTTTGAAAAAGGGCTGGCTTTCTTATTACGGTTACTGGATATGAATGAGTTCCAATTCATATTTAATGTCAACCTGGTTGATTATGGCTCCTATAAAAAACCTTCGTTGAATATTTATTTCAAGCATTATCAATATCGCGATTCCAGAGGGATGCACCAAGTGGAATCCGATTTTAACCATTTTTACCAGGCATGCAAAACCGCCCAATGTAAGAGTTTAACATTCAACCGCTAAACATATTTTCGCGTTCCCTTGTTTTAATTAAAAAACATATAATTTATCGTTTTATAGCGATAAATTGAAAAGTTATGAGGGGAAAATGAACTGTATACTGGTATTCATATGGATATTCGGACTGACACGCCTATGTATAAGCCTGGTTAACTGGTTAACGGAAATAAAATTTCCGGATGCCGGCCGGTTAGCTCCGAAACCGTTTGTATCTATCCTTATCCCTGCCCGGAATGAAGAAGAGAGGATCGGAAACCTGTTGGCAGCTCTTTCCCATTTCCGGTATACTCCCTTAGAGATTATTGTATATGATGATAACTCTACCGACCGCACGGCACAGCTCATAACAACTGCGGCTGTACTAAATCCGGGTATCCGGTTAATCAAGGGCAGCCCGCTTCCTGAAGGATGGCTGGGAAAGAATTATGCCTGCCACCGGCTGGCACTGGAGGCCAAAGGGGAGTTCCTTCTGTTCCTGGATGCGGATGTGCTTGTGGAAGACGGGCTGATAGACCGGACCCTGGGTTATATGAAAAGAAAAGAGTTACATCTCCTATCTGTTTTTCCCAAACAACTTTTTTGCAATCCCGGAACCCGGCTATCGGTTCCCCTGATGAACTGGATCTTACTTAGCCTGCTGCCTTTACCGCTTGTGCCGGCAACCCATACGGAATCCTTAACTGCTGCGAATGGCCAGTTTATGTTATTCCGTGCCGGTACTTATTACCAGCTCCTTCCCCATCAGGCATTCCGGAACAATCCGGTTGAAGACATGGCGATTGCCAAAGCTTTTAAAAAACAAAAATTTAAAATAGCAACCTTACTGGGAGACAAACACATCCAATGCAACATGTACAACTCCCTGCAGGAATCCATACAGGGATTTTCGAAAAACATTTTCAGCTTTTTCGGTAACAGTAAGGTTTGCTGTATCCTCTTTGCCCTGGTTACCACCAGTGCCCCTTTTATCATTTTCCTGACAATGGGAAAACAGGCCGGGTATGCATACATCTGCCTGATCCTGTTACTCCGGCTGGTTACCACCCTGGCAAGCAGGCAACCTGTTTTACAAAATCTATTACTTATCATACCCCAACACCTTGTATTTTTAATTATTATCATAACCGCCCTGCAAGGGCATAAAAACAGGAAAATAATATGGAAAAATCGAAATATATATTCATTGTACTAATAAGCTTTATATTATCGCTTACCACACAGGCAGCCACACCCAAAGACAACATTAATTATAAAGAAGAAATTTACAAAGCCTATATACAGGGTGATATGAACCGCTGGCTGAATGTAATTGCAGAGATGGAGAAGCCGGGAGCTTAACCCATGAGCAGGAACTAGAGTTACTCCATTACTATTATGGCTACCTGGGCTACCTGATCGGCACCAAACGGGTGAAAGAGGCACGGGAATTCATTCATAAAGGGGATGCACTTGCTGACAACCTGATGGCACGGGAACCAGAGAATGCACTTCCCTATTCGTATAAAGGGGTATTCTACGGCTTTAAAATGGGAGTAAATAAATGGAAAGCAGTAAAAGCAGGCCCTGAAAGCATGCGCCTGATTAACAAAGCCTATAAAATGGACTCGGTAAATGTACAGGTTATAGCCGATAAGGCCAACATGCTTTATTATGCTCCTAAATTATTCGGTGGGAATAAGGAAGAGGCACTTTGTTTATTGGAAAAAGCAATCCGTATGCTGGAAATAAGCGGTAATACAACAAACAACTGGTTTTACCTGAACCTCCTGACCCTCTATGCTCAATATTGCCAGGAACAAGGAGATATAGAGAAAACACTCCTCACCTACACAAAAATAATGAAAATAGAACCCGGGTATACCTGGGTAAGGGATGAATTGTATCCGGCGACCCTGCAATCCAACAAAAACTAATCGGTGAGTTTCCTGCACAATATCTGGTAGGCTATTTAGAAACAGAAGATTGCAATATCCACACATTTTCCATATTTTTGAAAAGTTAACAAACAGCTCCAGTATGAGTCTTTTCATACTGGAGCTGTTTATAATCAGTGGTGGCCGGAAGATTTTCCCGGTATGTAAAGAGTTATCAATTAGAATACTTTCAGTTCCCCGCGCAGGCGGGGACCGCACCAGAACTGTCTGTTTTAGTATTAAAAAACAGAGAAATACTGTCTGCTCCAATGCGATCCCCGCCTGCGCGGGGAACTGAGGCTGTTTGTTTTTACTTTTACAGTGTTGAGAAATTACACGCAATAAATAGCGTATCCTTTAAAAAAACATAATCTACTTACATAATTCTTAAAGAATTGTCGATTATTTTATATAATAAATTCTAAAATATTACTTTTAAAGCCATAATATGTAGATCACTTTGGAAATAATCTAAAATTCTTTATACCACGAAACGCAAAATGGCTCATAGAACAAATCCTTACGGATCAGAGAAAAAGAAAAAAAACTTCTTCAGGGGCAAGAAATTCATCCTCCTCACCGGTTTCCTGCTGGGAGCCGGAGTAATGCTGGGAATATACCAGACATCCGTATACTTTTCAACCGATGAATCCTGTATGAGCTGCCATGTACATCCCCATGCGGAAGAAAGCTGGCAACTCTCCTCACACGTGAATAACCGGAGCGGTGTAAAAACCAGTTGTGTATCCTGCCACCTGCCTCCCCAGAACAATACCTGGGAGCATTATACGGCTAAAGCCCGTTTAGGCATACACGATGTATGGGCTTATCTTACCAAAGATACGGCCGAATTTGACTGGGAAAGCAAAAAACAACTCGAGAATGCCATCCGGTTTGTCCCGAATAAATCGTGCAAAGCCTGCCACCAGGCCTTATTTCCCGAAGGAATCAGCAACGACGGTATCACCGCCCATCTTTATTATGAAGAGAATGAGCAGAAACTCGATCTGCAATGTATCAGTTGCCACCTCGATGTAGGACATTATAACCCCAATTACTCGCATTCCAAAATGACAGGTATCCCCGGACTGGCCGGTAGTGGAACTACCGCCATCGACACCAGCCTGTTTTTTAAAGAACCTACTCCTGTAATCACTTTTGCCGATTACACCGAACAGATACCCGGTACACCTGTTTCCTTCCATATGCTAGCGATACCCGGAGGTACCTTCCGGATGGGTAGCCCGGATAAAGAGCCGTTCCGCCAGGCGGATGAAGGCCCTGTCCGGAATGTTACAATCAGTCCGTTCTTCATGGCCGAGGTAGAAGTAACCTGGGATATGTACTGGGCATTCTACGGGAACACCATGAGTGAAGGACGTACCTCGCCCGAAACGGTATATGCCAACAACAGCAATCCGGATGTGGATGCTGTATCGGGACCGACCCCTCCGTTTGGTTTCCCCGACCAGGGTTGGGGTAGTGGCGACCGGCCGGCCATTACCATGACCCATTATGCGGCCGAAACCTTCTGCCAGTGGTTATCGCTGAAAACAGGCAAACGCTATCGTTTACCTACAGAAGCAGAATGGGAATATGCAGCGCGGGGAGGAACGGAAACACCTTACTTTTTCAAAAGCAGCCCGAAAGATTTCTCTAACCAGGGCTTCTGGCGCCGTTTCTTTGATGCGAAAACGAACAACATCGGCGAATATGTAATATACGGAAAGAACAGCCGGAACAAAACCCAGGAGCCGGAAATGGTTAAACCCAATCCGTTCGGACTTAAAAACATGCTGGGTAACGTGATGGAATACTGCGCCGATAAGTATGATCCGAACGCGTACGGTAAAACCCCTGCTGATGTAACTGACCCGTTGGTTACACAGGGTACCGAATGGGTGGTACGGGGTGGTAACTATACTTCCGATGCAGCCGACGTACGTGCTGCAGCCCGCGACCATACCCGGCACGATGCCTGGCTGAAAACCGACCCGCAACAGCCCAAGAGTATCTGGTGGTACTCCGATATCCGCGGTATCGGCTTCCGTGTGGTATGTGAACCCGACAACGCTTTAATGACAAGATAACTAACTATTGAAACTCAAAAAGACTATATCATGAAAAAAGAAAACAACATCAGCAGACGTTCCTTCCTTAAGAGCTCTGCTATGGCCGGAGCACTGGGTGCGATCGGTACAGGAACAACCGCTACCGTACTTACCTCATGTGGTGGAGGTGAAAATAATAATGTTAACAAGCCCTTAAAAGAACCCGGAAGCTATTATATCCCCAACCTGCCTGATAAAGCAGCCGACGGACAGGAGTTACGTGCCGGTATCATTGGCTGCGGCGGCCGCGGATCGGGCGCTGCCTTTAACTTCCTGAATGCTGCTAATGGTGTAACGATCACCGCACTGGTCGATACCTTTCAGGAACAGGTGGATAACCTGGCTGCCCAATTAAAATCCGAAAAGAATATTGATATACCGGCCGACAAACGTTTTGTAGGTCTGGATGCTTATAAAGAATTGATCGACAGTGGTGTGGTAGACATGGTACTGATCTGTACTCCGCCCGTATTCCGTCCCGAACAGTTTCAATATGCTACTGAAAAGGGTAAACACTCTTTCCTTGAAAAACCGATCTGTGTGGATCCGGCAGGTTACCGTACCATTGTGGCTACCGCCCGTCAGGCAAGTGCCAAAAACCTACGTGTGATTACCGGTACACAACGTCATCACCAACGCAATTACGTAGAGTCTTACAAAAAGATTATGGAAGGGGCAATCGGAGAGATTACCGGCGGTGCCGTATACTGGAACCAGAGTATGTTGTGGTTCCGCGAACGCCAGGCCGGCTGGAGTGATTGCGAGTGGATGATTAAAGACTGGGTGAACTGGAAATGGCTTTCGGGCGACCATATCGTGGAACAGCATGTGCATAATATTGATGTATTTACCTGGTTCAGCGGGTTACGCCCCGCCAAAGCAGTAGCTTTCGGGTCACGCCAGTGCCGGGTTACAGGTGACCAGTACGACAACTTCAGCGTCGACTTCACCATGGAAAATGGCATTCACCTGCATAGTATGTGCCGCCAGATAGATGGTTGTGCCAACAATGTAAGCGAATTTATCCAGGGAACAAAAGGTTCTTGGTCTACTGCCGACGGCCAGACAGTAATCAAAGACCTGGCCGGTAACGTAGTGTGGAAATATGACGACGACGCTGAAAAAGCCAACTACGAACAAACCGATCCTTATACACTGGAACATGTCAACTGGATCAATGCCATCCGTGGTAAAAAATCGCTGGAGCAGGCTTCGGAAACAGCTATTGCCAACATGGCTGCCATTATGGGACGCGAATCGGCTTACACCGGTAAGGAGACTACCTGGGAGACGATGACTGCTTCGCTACAAAACTACATGCCTGCTGACCTCAATATGGGTAAAATGGATATGAGTGGCTTTACTGTGCCGGTACCGGGTAAACCATTAGAGAAAAAATAATTCAGCTATAAGGATATGGCAATAAACAGAAGAAATTTCCTGAAAACCACCCTTGCCGGTACGGTAGCTACTGCTGCTACTCCACTATTGGCTTCGTGTGCCGGCAGCCCGGAGGGTAAGACAGCTACCAGCGGGAAAATATGTTGCAGTAATAGCAATGCAAAGTTACGCCTCTCTTTCCAGGAAGGAATAGCACCGGGTGAAACCCTGGCTGAGAAACTCGATTATATGGAGAAGCTTGGTATAGAAGGTTTCGAACCGGGTGGCTGGGATTTGAAAGGACGTGTAAAAGAGATCAAAGGGCTCCTGAATGACCGCCCGATACAGGTAAGTGCGATCTGCGCCGGCTTCCAGGGGTTCATCCTTTCTACAGATCCGGCTATCCGGCAGCAATGTATGGATACCATGAAAGAGATCATCGAAGCTGCCGGCGAACTGGGCTCTACCGGTGTGATTATTGTTCCGGCGTTTAACCAGCAGGTGCCCGCCCTGCTCCATACGATGGAAACACGCGACTTTTTGTGTGAACAATTCAACGAAATGGGTACCTTTGCAGCACAGCACGGTACAACCGTTATTTTTGAACCGCTCAACCGGGGTGAAGCATTCTACCTGCGCCAGGTAGCCGATGCCGCTTCTATCTGCCGCGATATCGACAATCCGGGCGTACGTTGTATGGGCGATTTCTGGCATATGACCTGGGAAGAGACTTCCGATATGGGTGCATTCCTTGCCGGCGGCCAATACCTGCAACATGTACATGTGGCCAGCCGCAAACGGCGCAGTATGCCGGGTGAGGATGGCGATGCCGACAACTATACAGACGGTTTCCGTGGACTGAAAATGATCGGATATAATAACTATGTAAGTTTCGAATGCGGATGCCAGGGCGATCGCGAAGTAGTAGTCCCGGCAGCAGTCGAATTATTACGCAAACAATGGGAAGAAGCATAATATGCCACTAGTTTATCCAAATATGCAGTTGAGTGAGGTAGTCGAAGAGAATACCTCACTCATCCCTGTGATCAACCGGTTCGGAATACGGCTTGGCCTGGGAGATAAGACAGTCAAAGAGGTATGCGATGAACACGCTATCGATATCGGTTTCCTGCTTACGGTAATTAATACTTTCCTCAACGAAGAGTATTTCCCGGAGAAAAAGCTCAAAACGTTCCATACCTCCCAGATCATCGACTATCTGACGAAAACGAACATGTATTACCTCCGTTTCCAGTTGCCTAATATCGAACGGCACCTCAACTCATTCATTTCCATGAGTACCCCGGGTAATACCACCCTCAACCTGATCGGGAAATTTTTCTCCTCCTTCCGTAAAGAACTGATGGCACGTATCGAAAAAGATGGAAAAGAATGGTTCCCCTATTGCCTTTCGCTAAGCACGAAACTGAGTGAATTCCAGGAAGCAGGTCCAACCAATCCATTAACCCTCGGTGCGGAGGAAGAAGAAGCGGAAGACCCGATCGAAGCCCTGCTATACGACCTGAAAAGTATTATTGTACGGCATATTTCAGGCGATTATAGCGAGAACTTATGCTACGCTGTTTTGTTCTCTATCAGTAGTTTGGAAAAAGATATCAAACAGCACAACCGGATACGTTACCGTATCCTCACTCCGATGGTTGCAGCCATAGAGAAACTAGACAGGTAACGGAAGTTAACATGATGCACCGTAACAGACGAATAGCGATTATACTAAGTGATACTTTACAAAGCATCGGGCTGCAAAGCCTGCTGACCGATTATTTTCCGCCGGTAGAGATCAGTAAACTTCCGGTGGCTGACCTCCTGACGCCTGCCGGTAACGACCATTTTAACCATTATTTTACAACGCCTGATATTTATACGGCGCACCTCGACTACTTCCTGCCCCGCAGAAGTAAAACGATTTTATTATTCAATTGCGGTGAACCGGCTTCCGCCCCTTCTTCCGCCACCCATTTTCTTACTTTACAGGCTTCGCAGGAGACCATCCTGGAACAACTACAGGCTTACCTTCCTGAAGATATCCCCAGCCAGTTTGCCGACGAAGGTAATAAAGAGCTTTCCAGCCGCGAAATTGATGTATTGCAACAGGTGGTGAAAGGCATTACCAATAAAGAGATAGCCGACAAACTGAATATCAGCCTCAACACCGTATTGACCCACCGGAAGAACATTACGGCCAAACTAGGCATCAAAACGCTGTCGGGACTTACTTTCTATGCGATTATAAACGGAATCATTTCCGGGGATGAAATTGAGTTATAACCATTCTTATTCTACTTTTCCTGCTCTCAGACAAACTACCGTTCGTAAACTCTTTTCACTCCCTTGCTGTTCTATTGATCAATAGAATTAATTAAAAACGCAACATGAAAACAAATGAGTTATACCAACTGGTACTTACCAGGCTGGGCCATATACAGGCTGGGCCATATAAAAGACGACCAGGCAAAACTATCGGAAGTATATATACTACTGGAACAGATGGATGCCGGCAGCACAGAAGAGGAGATTGTATCGGCTGATATTGACAGTGCAGAAGAGTACAGGGATATTGTGATGCAGATCGCCGATGCGGTAAACGATGGATATGTTTGCTACTTCAACCCCGATACCTTAGAGATCGAACAAATAGACAGCAAAACCTGGATAGATCCTGAAGAGATCGCAGAACAGAACGAAGACCTGATGGATGAGTTCCAGCTCGATCATGTGAAATGGGATAATATCATCCGGTTCGAGCCTTTCCGCAAAGATGATATGGAACGGATATTGGAGAAATTCGCAGAACAGATAGATGATCCTTCCCTCTCCAAAAAACTGGAAAACGCATTGGAAGCCGATAAAGGTATCCATAAATTAACCCAGATCATCCGCGATGCCGGTAAGGAGGATGTATGGAACGTATTTAAAAAGCAGGAAATTATCAATTACGTAAAAGGAGAACTGGCGGAAACAGAATTACCTGAGTAGAGACGCCCGATGGGCATCTTGTTTGCTTGTCCTATTCACCATTTTTATTAACTTTGTAGGAAAACAGTTGCCCTATGGATAAATGGTTGAAATAGCACGTTTTACCTACCCTTCGGAAGCAAGAACACTGATGGCTCTCCTTGACTCAGAAGGAATCCCCTGTTACCTGCGCAATGAACTGACTACACAGTTAATGGCCGGGTATGTAGATGTAGGTGGTGCACGGGTGGAGATACTGGAAAGCGATGTGGAACGTGCTATGCAAATAATGGAAGAAGGTGGCTACCTTATTCCCGGAGAAGACGAAGAGGCCGAAAAACTTCCGCAGGTAACCAATTGGACACGCCACATTCCATTTCTGAAAAATGCTCCGCTGGAAAAACAAATAATCGGATTCCTTATTATCCTGGCTATTCTATTGGGAATACTTATTGCCCTCGGCTGGCATTTCAGTACACAATAATCAAAATGCAATCATGGCACGCAGAAAAATAACAAATAGTCAGATCGTTTGTATCACTCTGTTATGGGGAGTATTGTGCTATATGTTACTTACATACAGCACGACTATTGATTTTAATGTACTATTTACCCTGGTAGCTTCTGCTATCATTGTGTTTGTACCCCTATACAAGAGTGTAAAGAGGCGGGATGAGTAACATTTAGTAACTTTTCCTCGATTAATATATCTAAATGATATTTTTCATGATTTTATCTTTCATTTATTTGCTTGTATAATTTTTATCTTACCTTTGCGACGCTGTAAAAACCACAGCATGCGGATAACAATTTGGTATAACATTCTAAAAAAGATAAAATCATGAAAGCTAATAAAGTTTTAGACAATCTCAAAAGGAGATTTCCTAACGAACCCGAGTATCATCAGGCAGTATCTGAAGTATTACCTACTATCGAAGAGGTATACAACCAGCACCCTGAATTTGAAAAAAGTAATCTGATCGAACGTCTTTGTATTCCGGACAGAATATTCTCTTTCCGTGTTACATGGGTAGATGATAAAGGACAGGTACATACCAACATGGGTTACCGTGTACAGCATAACAACGTGATCGGACCGTATAAAGGTGGTATCCGTTTCCACTCTTCTGTAAATCTTTCTATCCTGAAGTTCCTTGCTTTCGAACAGACATTCAAAAACTCATTGACTGCCCTTCCGATGGGTGGTGGTAAAGGTGGGTCTGATTTCAACCCGAAAGGTAAATCAAATGCAGAGATCATGCGTTTCTGCCAGGCATTTATGATGGAATTATGGCGTCATATTGGTCCTGAAACCGATGTACCGGCCGGTGATATCGGCGTAGGTGGCCGCGAAGTAGCTTATATGTACGGCATGTACAAAAAGCTGGCACGCGAAAATACAGGTACTTTAACCGGTAAAGGTATTGAGCTTGGCGGCTCACTGATCCGTCCGGAAGCTACAGGGTATGGTAATGTATACTTCCTGCTGGAAATGCTGAAAACACGCAATATCGATATCAAAGGGAAAGTAGTAACCATATCAGGTTCGGGTAACGTAGCCCAGTATACAACTGAAAAACTGATCGAACTGGAAGCTAAAGTAGTGACCATGTCAGACTCTAACGGTTATATCTATGATCCGGAAGGAATCGACCGTGAGAAATTAAATTACATTATGGAGCTGAAAAACCTGTACCGTGGCCGTATCAGCGAATATGCAGAACAATATAACTGTAAATATGTAGAAGGTGCACGTCCATGGGGTGAAAAATGCGACATTGCTATGCCAAGTGCAACCCAGAACGAGCTGACAGGCGAAGATGCAAAAACATTATTGGCAAACGGTTGTTTCGCAGTATCAGAAGGAGCGAATATGCCTTCAACTCCTGAAGCGATCGATGCTTTCCTGGAAGCTAAAATCCTTTACGGCCCGGATAAAGCTGCCAATGCTGGTGGTGTATCAGTATCAGGACTGGAAATGACACAGAACTCAATGAAACTGAGCTGGAGTGCTGAAGAGGTGGATGAAAAACTGAAAAGCATTATGAAGTCCATCCACGAACAGTGTGTGAAATATGGCCAGCAGGAAGGTTGGGTTAACTATGTAAAAGGGGCTAACGTAGCGGGATTTATGAAGGTTGCCAAAGGAATGATGGCACAGGGTATCCTGTAATCCGGTTTCCGGATAGATTTAATGATCATATAATAAAAAGAGATACTTTCCTGACAGGGATTGTATCTCTTTTTTATTTTAACTTCTCTCCGGTAACCCCTTATTTTTTACTAACAAATAGCGATCCTGAAACTCGCCCTCTACCTCCTGCTTTTCCTCATTCAACTTCCGAAGGCGGTTTTCCTCCACTTTATAATATTCCTCCTTTCCTTCCGGATGTAAAGTCAATAAATTCCTATGTATCACATACACTCCTGTATCATTATAAATAGCTACTGGGTTCCGGTCTGTATATTCGGTACATTTAATAAAAGACTTATCCTGATTCAACGTTAATTCAATATGTACGGCAGTTCCATCCGCAGATGGCAATGTTCCATCGTACGTACCCCAATACTCAAGCGAGTTCTCCGCATTATGAAACATATCTGCAATTTCAATATCTTCTTCCGTACTATAAGGTACCGTTTGTTCACCTGTAGGCTGTTTCCTGCAACTTATTATAAACAACCCTACCGCCAGGAATAGAGTAAAGTATTTCATCTTCCTGATATTTAAATTCAACTTAAAACTAATAAATAACTTTTTCTCTACTCTATAAATCTGCTGAAACAGGTAAAAGTTCAGGAAATTTCCGAAAATCGTTGATTTTCCCTTTTCAACCCCCAGGAAATAATAAAAATAAAATATGATCTCCTCGATTTAAACCGAACAGAAGCTTTACTTTTGAGATACACATACTATAAAAGGTGAATAGGCTAACAAACTCCTGTTGAAGGATTACGGTTAGTCTGGCATGGATGCCCTCACGACCTTTCTGTTATACGAATCTATACCGCGCTCGATCTCCTGGGTGGCATCCATGCCTTCATCTTATACCAGGTATTCACCCTCATTAACAGAATCTTCAAACAAATCATTCTTTTGGATAGTTATTTTATTGGATGATTTTACTTGCTGAAAATAAAAAACGTACCTTTGTAGCGAATTTTAAAAACTATAAAAGTTTATCATCATGGATGAAGGACCGAATAATAGGGAAAAACTACAAGTAACAGAAGTATTAACTCATCTGTAAGGGTCCGGCGTGTTCCTTACGGGTACAAATGTAAGGAAGCGTATGAAAAATGAAATCATCATCTTATTCCAGGAACTTATTAAAAATAAAAACTGGAAACAGCTAAAACAGGAGCTACACAACCTTCAACCTGTTGAAATAGCCGACATTATTGAAGAACTTACTAAAACCGACGGGATTATTTTATTCCGCCTCTTGTCGCACGAACAGGTCAAAGAAACCTTTTCTTATCTTTCACATGATGAGCAGGAAGATATTATTGAAGGGCTTGCAGCAAACAGTAGTTTTATTGCAGAATTGCTAAATGACCTTGATCCCGACGACCGTACCGCTTTTTTCGAAGAACTTCCCGGTAAAGTAAGCCAGCGTCTAATGCAGATGCTTTCCAAAGAAGAACGGCAAATTGCAATTAACCTATTAGGTTATCCGGAAGAAAGTATCGGCCGTTTGATGACACCCGAATATGTAGCCGTTAAACCCTGGTTTACTTTAGAACAGGCCATACAGCATATCCGGGCATTCGGAAAAGATTCTGAAACGCTAAATGTAATTTACGTTGTAGACGATCAATGGAAACTGCTGGATGATTTACGCATTAAAGAGATTATCCTGGCTGATCCCGGACAAAAGATATCCGACCTGATGGATAACCGTTTTACAGCCCTGAACGCTTATGACGACCAGGAAGTTGCCGTAAAAATCATACAAGACCAGGACCGGGTAGCCCTGCCGGTAACAGATACAACCGGAACCCTGATAGGTATTATCACCATCGACGACGTGATGGACGTTGTGGAAGAAGAAAACACTGAAGACTTCCAGAAGTTCGGTTCGTTGCAGGATGCCGTTGTTAATCCCATAAAAGCAAGGATTGGTACACTTTATAAACAACGCATTGTTTGGCTGATCGCCCTGATATTTATGAATGTGTTTTCGGGAGCTGCCATTGCTAGCTTTTCTGACGTAATCGAATCGGTGGTTGCACTTGTATTTTTCCTTCCTCTTTTAATAGATAGCGGAGGAAATGCAGGTTCACAATCAGCCACATTGATGATCCGCTCATTAGCAGTAGGAGATGTTAAAATGAATGACTGGATGAAACTATTAGGAAAAGAGGTATTTGTTTCTCTTCTATTAGGTATTACAATGGCGATAGGCGTATCGGTAGTTGCCAGTTTCCGGGCACCTGATGTAATAGCGGTTGTAGCCGCCACCATGATAATGAATGTAATGGCGGGTAGTATGATTGGCTTACTATTACCATTTGTATTTACCAAATTCAAAGTCGATCCGGCCACAGCCAGTGCTCCTTTAATCACCTCCATTGCCGACATTACCGGCGTATTGATCTATTTCTCAGTAGCCAGCTGGTATTTCGGATTTTAATCTCAGTAAATTATATTCTATTTCATAGATATAGGAAAAGCGGAAGAAACTTTTCAGTTACTCTTCCGCTTTTACATTCTACAAACCGGACAGTATACACCGTCCATAAACCCAAATCCATTTACAATTTATTTTTTCTATACATTTTAGTTAAAGCTTAGCTGATAAAAGGTATTTCATCCAGAATCTGGCTCTTTTGTATATATTCTTCACTATCGGCATAGATATATACTAAACTTCCTCCTTTAATAGCATCTATAATCTCCTTATAATTATCATAAGGGATAGCCGGACAACCCAGGCTCCGTGGAATACGTTTTGCAGTAGTAAGGACTTTCGGATCGGCATATTTAGAACCGTGTATTACAATAGCACGTTCTTTTGCTTTATCATTAATCCCTTTCTCAAGTCCGTTTATCACTAAAGAATAACCATATTTTCCATGGTAAGTACCCTCTGTTACAAAGAATCCCAATGAGCTTTTATTTGAATTAACCTCATTCGAGAAAGAAGTAGGTAATGTATATCCGCTATTTCTTCCATGTAATACATGTGAAGCGTGGAGAATCTTTTTCTCTTCCAAATCTAACACAAACATCCGCTTCTCCGTAGGAGGTTTGGTATAATCAATCAGGGTGATTAGCTCCTTATTTTCCGGATCAACCTTCTTATAACCCTCTACCGCCTGTTGAAATGCCTTAAGGTCTATGATACCGTCCAATTGCATTTCATGGTACAACGAGAGATAGTCAGGCAACAATTCGTCATTTACCTTTGTTTTCTCTACAGAATTAAATTGTACAGGAAAAACAAACTGTAACAATAAAAGTAGTGCAATAAGTAATTTATTCATATCGGTTCAAGTTAATTAGTTGTAATTAGGCCGGACATGCCGGATCCATTCATTTAGTTAAGGTCGTCAACAAAAGGCTTTGCTATATAATAATGTATAGGCTTGATTAGTAACTAAGTTGTTTTTTCACCAATTATGTCAGACTCATATTCTCGAAAACAAAGTTACTAATTATTAGAATATGAGCAACTTAACTTATCCAAATTACCATTAATAAATATGGATGTTTTACCAGTAGCAACCGTGATACTCCGGTAATTTAGTTAAATACTGTTGTAATTGTTAATCCTGTTTTATAGCATATCTATTATAAGAAAGGATTTAAAAAAAAGAACATACTTTTGGCATACCAATAATTGGTTGACCAATTCTGCTAATGCTAAGCCCACAAAAGAAATTAAAAATGAGAAGAAATAAACTATGTAAAATGCTGGCTTTATGGTTACTATTAACAGCGCCAATAAACCTGATGGCACAAAAGCTTACACTGGCTGACCCTTTTGGTGAAGGAGCCGTACTACAACAAAATTCCGTTATCAACATCTGGGGAACTGCTGCTCCTTACAAAGAGGTAACAGGAGAAATCCAGGGAAAACAGTTTAAAACCAAAAGCGATAAATCCGGCCGTTGGGAAACTACCTTGTCGGAATTGAAGTCCGGCGGCCCTTACCAATTGAAAGTAAGTAGTGGTACTACACAACTCATACGTAATGAAATATATGTAGGAGAAGTGTGGATTGCTGCCGGCCAATCCAACATGGCATGGACCCTTGAGCAAAGTTACCAGGGCAAAAGCATATCGAAAATGCAAAGAACCCCAATATTCGCTTTCTAATGGTACCTTACAAAGAGTATGATGGAAAAGAGATCAGGGAGATGGAGTGGAAAACTGCTACCAGTGAAAATGTTGGCCCGATGTCGGCAATTGCCTATTTCTTTGCCAGAGACCTACAGGAGAAGCTGAATGTCCCTATCGGAATTGTATGTTGTTACAAAGGTGGAACAGCAGCCGAAGTATGGATGGATAGAAAAGTACTCTTATCCAACCCCGACCATGCACCTATTGTAACTTACTATGATAACTATGTAAAAGAGATGGGGCTGGAAAAATATGTGGAATTATATAATGTATATACCAGCAAACTGCAATTATACCAGGACTCTATCCGGGTAGGTTATAAAAATGCAATACGTCCGGACGAACCCATGGGCGAATTCCATTACAAACGTCCCTACGGATTATATAATACAATGTTGAAACGAATTATTCCTTATACATCCAAAGGTGTTATCTGGTACCAGGGTGAAGCGAATGCCCCCCGTTCCGAACAATACTAGACCCTCTTCCCTGCCCTGATCAATGAATGGCGTACTGAATTTAAAAATCCCGATATGCCTTTCCTGTTTGTACAATTAGCCAACTACGACCATCCGAAATATGACGGACTCATATGGCCGGAGCTTCGTGAAGCACAACTCAAAACCTGGCAAACGGTTAAAAATACCGCCATGGTAGTAACTATGGATGTAAGAGAAAAAAATGATATCCACCCTATTTATAAAGAACCTATAGATGAACGTATGGCCGCCTGTGCCTTAAATACCGTATATCATTTCGATATACCCTACTCAGGCCCCATCTATAAAAATGCCGAAATCCGTGGAAATCAAATTGAATTATCTTTTGATTATGTCTATAGTGGACTTGAAAATAATGGAGAACTAAAAGGCTTTACCATCTGTTCGGCCGATAAACAATTCGTTCCGGCACAAGCTAAAATTGAAGGTGATAAAGTAATCGTATGGTCAGAGCAGGTAAAGGAGCCGGTCGCCATTCGCTATGGATGGGATAACTGGTCGGAAGGAAATCTTAAAATAAAGATGGGTTTCCTGCCTCCCCGTTTAGAACAGACGACTTTCCTTTATTAACAAAAGGAGTACGACATACTAACTATTGATAAGTAAAAGTATATCACCCCTTTAAAAAGGGTATAAATAGGATAAAAGAACAGTCCGGTTAGAATATTTTAACACTAAAGGCTTTTTTAGTTTTAAAATCCGCACTAATTTGGTCTGCCAATAACCAATTTTGTAAATACACACGATGAATAACCCTTTATTAAATAGATTTGAAGAAGTAGTAATTGAATCTCCCGTAGAGATCATTATCCGCCAGATCAAGAACCTACTCAGTTCTGGGCAATTAAAACCCGGCGACAGATTACCTTCCGAGCGTCAGTTGGCTGAGCGTTTCGGAGTAGGAAGAACCCACGTAAGAGATGCAATCAAAAAACTGGAGTTTTACGGTATCTTAAAAACCATACCTCAAAGCGGGTCGGTTGTTGCCGGGCTGGAAACATCAGCTATGGAAGGATTGATCACGGATATCCTGAAATTAGACAACTTCGATTTTTATTCCTTAGTGGAAACACGTTACATACTGGAAACCAACGTTGTCAAACTCTGTGCCTTAAGAAGGAGCGACCGCGATATGGCCCAACTGGAGCAAACTGCCAAAAACTATGAAGAGGTAATTGCACAGGGTGTGCCTGCTATTGAAGAAGACCTGGCCTTCCACCGCGCCATTGCAGAAGGAAGTAATAATATGGTACTTAAATCCCTACTACTCACTATAATGCCGGATATTATGACTAATTATACTAAGTTTAAAATGTGTAATACCGATGCTTCAGTAAGTAAAGCAGCCATTGAGCACCGCGAGCTATTGGAAGCTATCCGCCAGCAGGATGCACGAAAAGCAGAAGCAATTATGAAAGAGCATTTAAGAGGCGTAATGGATTATGCTAAAACACAGAATGTAATATAAATCAACAATTTATCCTATAAAAACAGAAGGCGTTAAAAGATTTTATCTTTAACGCCTTTTTTGTGTTACATAACATACAGGTTTATTTTTTTATTCTTATCAATCCCTATATTTTTGGCAGACCAATTATTGGTTGACCAGTTATTCCTATTTATTACGTTAACCCTACTATGAACGAATTTCCGTTTAAAGTATAAACTTTATTAAACGATCCACATGAAAAACAGTAACATCACATTTCTCATTTCCGGTACACTACTCCTACTAAGTAGCTGCTCCGGAAATAACTTACACACCCTTGACGAACTACCGGCAAAACTTTCGAATGCCCGTCCGGGCGATACATTACTGATCGCAAACGGAACTTACACAGACAAAGAAATCCGTTTAGCCGGTAAAGGAACAGCAGACAAACCAATCGTAATAAAAGCACAGGATAACGGGAAAGTGTACGTAGAAGGAGTTTCCAACTTACGGCTTGCCGGTGATTACCTGGTAATCTATTTTATAATTTAATAAATTCTTATCGAAAACTGATCACCTTTCCACCCCCAGGTTTATTTTTATTATCCTGCTGGCTGGAACTTGGTTTAGTAATAGTTTGTGTAGCAGCATCCAGGTCAGCTCCTACACGCGAGCGGGAACGGGCAATAATCTTTGGATCGCGATTGTAAGTAGGGTGATCTTCAATCAAGGCAATCAAGGCATCATCATCCAGTTCTTCGGGTGTGAGCACTACCGATTTAGCACGGGCTGCCACCCGGCGCATACGTTGTCCGGTAGCACCGTAGTACTTATCGATCAATTCTTTTTCACCCTGTTCTTTTCTCAGTTTTTCTTCTTCCTGACGCAACTCTTCTTCAGTCATGCGAGTGGACTCAGCATGACGTTTATCGGCAATCTGAGGAATATCTTCCACACCGAAACCAGTAGCAAGAATGGTCATTTTAACCTTTTTACCTAAAGAGCTATCGATCGCTGTACCCCAGATCACTTCTATATTCCGGCCGAAACGCGACATAAAGTCGTGTACGTCGTTCATCTCTTCCATACGCAATTCCGCATCTTCGGCAAAAGAGACATTAAATAAGATCTTCTTGGCATTAAAGATATCATTGTTATTCAATAGCGGAGAGCTCAATGCATCTTCAATAGCCTGCCTTACACGGCCCTCACCTTCTCCATATCCGTTACTCATCAGGGCTACCCCACCATCTTTCATGGTCGTATTCACATCGGCAAAGTCGAGGTTGATTAAGCCAGGCAGCGTAATAATCTCTGCTATACTTTTCGCAGCAATGGTAAGGGTATCATCCGCCCTTCTGAAAGCATTGGTAATGGAAAGATCCGAATAGATCTCACGTAAACGTTCGTTGTTAATAACCAACAGGGCATCTACACATTTACTGATTTCCTCCACACCGTTAAGAGCCTGGATAATTTTGCGTTCGCCTTCAAATACAAACGGAATAGTTACAATCCCCACCGTCAGGATACCCATATCCTTAGCAATACGAGCAATAACAGGTGCAGCTCCGGTACCGGTACCCCCACCCATTCCGGCAGTAATAAATACCATTTTGGTTCCGTCGTTCAACATCCTGCGGATATCGTCTATACTTTCTTCGGCAGCCATCATAGCCCGTTCGGGCTTATTACCGGCTCCCAGTCCCTGAGTGATTGCCCGGCCTAAGGATAGTTTAACCGGTACATCCGAGCGGTTGAGCGCCTGATTATCGGTGTTGCAGAGTACAAATGTAACATCATGGATACCTTCCTTATACATGTGGCTTACTGCGTTACCACCGCCACCACCTACCCCAATCACTTTAATAATCTTCGGTGTATCCGTAGGATAATTGAAATTCAAAATTGTATCGTCCATTGTTTTCCGTTTTTTACATTTGCTGCTAATTATACATCATCCTCGTCATCAAACAGCCCTTTCGCCATGTTGTCGAAGTTTTTCTTCCAGCTTCCGAATATACTCGGTCCTTTCTTTTTTTGCTTCTCAGGTTTCTTTTTAAAAGAGTTGGCTACCGTTTTCGGTTCCTCTTTTACTTCCACCTTCGGAGGTTCGGGTTCCACCACACGAGGAGGAACATATAATGCACAATTTTCTGATCCTTTCATTAACAGGCCTATGGCAACCGCATATTCCGGGTTTCCGGCAATCGGGTTTGCATTCTCAACAATTCCTTTGCGTACAGCCGAGAAACGCACACTCATTTTCATCCGTTCCCGTATTACATCCGTCAGGTTTTTAAGCACACCTGCCCCACCGGTTACTACAATACCGGCACCCAGCGAGTTAGTCAGGCCAGTTTCGTCTAAGCGGGCATACACATTTTCTAGTATTTCCTTTACACGGGCTTCGACTACATTATTCAGATCGGCCAGTTTAATTTCCCGCAAGCCCATGCCATCAGCCGAACTAACCTGAATGGTCTGCTCACTGTCTTTTTCCATCAGGGCACTCCCATACGCTTTCTTTACTCTTTCGGCTTCTGCTTCTACCAGATGCAGGCTGGTAATATCACGTGTAATCAGGTTGCTACCGAAAGGAATAACCGACAGGCAAATTAATTTACCGGCTTTGTAAACAGTAAGTGTAGTAACACCTGCTCCAAAACCGATCAATGCACAGCCCAGGTCTTTTTCACTATCACTTAGTACAGCGTCGCTTAAAGCCAGTGGAGAAACAATAATGCCTGCGATCTCGATCTTGGCTCTTTCGGCAATACTGTTAATTACATACCGGCGCAAAGATGGACGGCCGACAATCAGTTTATAACGTGCTTCAATCCGGTTGCAGGGAATACCTACCGGATTTGGTTCAGGTTTATCGTCAAGAAAATAAGTAGGTGAAACGGCTGCCAGCACATCCAGCATATCAGGCCGGTAATTGCGGCATTCCTGGTATAAAGAGGCGATCACCTCTTCGGTAACCACACCATCGGTTCCCAATATTTTCGGTACGGTATGGTCGATCGACCGGAGCGATTGTCCACCAATCCCTACGTATACTTTCCTAATCCGTGTGCCCTGTAATTTATTTTCCAGTTTAAGCACAAGACGTTTTATTTTGTTGGCTGTTTCTTCTACATTATATACACATCCTCTGCGAATACAAGTTGAGGAACTCTCGACCTCGTGTGCAATTATAGAAATTGTTCCCGTTGTACTTTTCACACCTGCCATCCCAACTATATGAGACGACCCCAGGTCGATAGCAGCTATAAAGTCTGTGTATGCCATATGATCTATTTTTTAGTACAGATGATCTGATTGTTATACTTTAAATTAATTTTCGTGTACTTCTCCCATCCTGTCTTGGGAATGACTTTTTCGTAGAAAAGTTGCAGGTTATCCAGCTTTTCCCGGAAATTGTCTAACGTACCAAGCATAATCCGGTGATTTCCCACCCGCGGAATTAATTCCACATCGTTGTCGGGATATATATGGATCTGCTCTATCTGGTTATTCCAGAATTCATTCTCTTGCAAAAATAATGCAAATTTATATAAATCGGTTGTTGCCAGTTCTTTTTCAACATATCCGGTAGCAATAGGAACGTGTGCCACATACCGCCGGCTTACCGGCATGGTGCTTCCGGTGTTATCTACGTAAAAGTTTCCTTTTGCTCCCAATACACGTAAAATGGGCATTTTCTGCTTTACTTCCAGCTTCACCATTCCCGAAGGCGTTTTATAAGCCTGGATGTCGGCTATCATTTCATTCTTTAGCAACTCCTGTTCGATCGCTTCCGTATTGATCTCTTCCATGGGTTTATCCAGGGGAGTCAGTTGAGAAGAGGCCAGCAGTTGCAGCAGGTCTTTCTGATTAACAAAATGTTTTTCAAGGCTATCTTTTACCACAATTTGCAAATCATGGCATACCTTATCCTGCTTTACTTCTTTAAAGAATAAAGTTACGAAAAGGATGTATCCTGTAAATAGTAGTGCAACAAATATGGTAATAAATCTGATCACTTTTTATCTAATATTTTTACTATGGGTGTTATAAGCCTGTCAATATCACCGGCTCCCACCATTAATACCACATCGTATTCTCCTTTTTCTATTAACGCAGGTAATTCCTCTTTCATACATAATGTTTTTAAAGGAGCGGTTACTTCGTTAAATATTAATTCGGAGGTTACCCCGGGTATAGGTTCTTCGCGTGCCGGATAGATATCCAATAAAATAAGTTCGTCAAGCAGTGAAAGACTAGCCGAGAATTCATTGGCAAAATCGCGGGTACGGCTATACAAGTGGGGTTGGAAAATTCCTGTAACCTTGCGGCCTTTATATAATGCTTTTACCGATAGGATACTAGCTTCCAGCTCTGCCGGATGGTGGGCATAGTCGTCTATCAATACAATATTATCTTTTTTCAGACGAAAGTCAAAGCGTCTTTTAGGGCCTTTAAAGGAGTTTAATCCTGCTTTTATCTCTTCCGGTGTTACCCCATTCAGATAAGCCAGGGCGATGGCAGCAATGCTGTTTTCTGTATTGATCTTCAAAGGAACACCTAACTGTATATCGCGGATCTGCCGGTCCGGTGCTATAAAGTCGAACACGATCTCACCATTTCCAATCCGGATATTCTCTGCATGGAAGTCTCCGCCATCTTCGGCCGAATAGGTATAGAATTTTACATCCGGTTGCAATTGTGGAGTTACATCAATATCTTTCCGCATGATCAGACAACCGCCCGGACGGATCAGAGAGGTAAATTTCTCAAAACTTTCCCGGTAGGCTTCCGGCGTACCGTAAATATCCAGATGGTCGGGGTCGGCTGAAGTGATTACTGCCATATAGGGATGCAACCAATGAAAGGAGCAGTCGTATTCATCCGCCTCAATCACTGTCAGGTCGCTTTTATCAGATAATAAAAGATTACTGTCGTAGTTTTTAAGGATACCACCTAAAAAGGCATTACAATCCACATGCGATTGTTTCAGCAAATGGGCTGTAATAGAAGAAGTGGTGGTTTTGCCATGTGTACCGGCAATACATAAGCCACGGGAATAGCGGGTAATTTCCCCTAATACCTGCGACCGCTTCAGGATCTCAAAACCGTGCTCCCGAAACCACGTCAGTTCCGAATGACTGGCAGGAACTGCCGGTGTGTATACAACCAATGTTGTATCCGGATTCCTGTATTCTTCAGGTATAAGTTCTATATTATCTTCAAAATGAATAGCAGCTCCTTCTCCAATTAACTGTTGGGTCAACTCGGAAGGTGTTCTATCGTAACCAGCCACCCGTTTTCCTTTTGCCAGGAAATAACGGATCAGGGCACTCATTCCAATGCCTCCCGCACCTACAAAATAGACAGCTGTTAGCGTTTGTATATTCATAATTTACTTTTCTATAATCTTCATGATCTCATCTACAATCCTCTCCGCACTCTGATGTTCTGCTAATATAGCAATATTCCTGCTAAGATTCTCTAAACGAGTGTCATCTTTTATTACGGAAAGTGCTTCATTGACCAATTGCGAACGGGCATCTTTATCGGCAACCATAATAGCAGCCTCTTTTTTAACTAATGCCTGGGCATTATGCGTCTGGTGGTCTTCCGACACATTGGGAGAAGGAACCAATATAATCGGTTTCTTCAACAAACAAAGTTCGGAAATCGAGCTTGCTCCTGCTCTTGATATAATCAGGTCTGCTGCCGAATAGGCATAATCCATACGGGTTATAAAATCGGAACACCAGATCGGGGCATCTTTATATTTTTCCAGTTTTTGAGCAGCCTCTTTATAATAATATTTACCAGTTTGCCAGATAACCTGTATACCGGAAGCAGCCAGCTTTTCCAATCCACCTTCCATACTCTGGTTGATCGTACGGGCTCCCAGGCTACCGCCTACTACCAGTAACGTTTTCTTTCCCGGCTGAAAACCGAAAAAAGCCAGTGCTTCTGTTTTTTTATCCAATGCCTCTTCCAGGTCACTCCTTACCGGATTACCGGTAAGGACAATCCGGTCGGCCGGAAAGAATTTTTCCATGCCTTCATAAGCTACACATATTTTGGAGGCTTTCTTTGCCAATAGTTTATTGGTTACGCCGGCAAACGAGTTCTGCTCCTGTATCAAAGTCGGAATACCCAGGGTGGCAGCCATCCATAAGGTTGGCCCACTGGCATAGCCTCCTACTCCAATTACCATATCAGGCTTAAAGTCACAGATTACTTTCCTTGCCATGCGTAAACTGTTTAATAAACGTGCTACTACTTTTATATTATTCAAAAGATTAGAGCGGTCAAATCCACTTACCGGTAAGCCTACGATCTTATATCCGGCAGCAGGAACCTTTTCCATTTCCATCCGGTCGTTGGCTCCGACAAAAAGAATCTCCGCATCCGGAAAACGTTTCCTGAAAGTATTTGCAATTGAAACAGCAGGGAAAATATGTCCCCCAGTTCCTCCTCCGCTTATAATTATTCGGTATTGTTTCATCTCTACTCTTTTTAATTTATAAACACTGTTTGGTTATATAGTAGCGATTTCTTCCATGGTGTCATTTCCTTCGGATACAGGCTGTAAAGCCATCTCTTCCTCCGGTAGTTCATCTTTTTCATCTCCCATACCTGCTCCGAAACGGCTTACACTTAATATAATTCCGAAATAAAGACAGGTAATAACCGTAGAAGTTCCTCCGCGGCTTACTAAAGGTAAGGGCTGGCCGGTAACCGGGAAAAGTCCCACTGCAACAGCCATATTAAACATGGCCTGAATAACGATTAACAAGCCACAGCCTAATACAAGGAATTTAGGGAATAATTTATCCCCACACTTCCGGGCAATCATTCCTACCCTCACGAGCAACATCAGGTAAAGGGCAAGTATAAACATGGCTCCCACAAAGCCTAATTCTTCAAATATAATTGCATAAATAAAATCGGAATAGGCCTGCGGCAGAAAATCCCGTTGCTGTCCATGCCCAGGTAACTGCCCGAATATCCCACCCCGTGCAATAGCAATTTTTGCGTGTGCTACCTGATAATTATCATCGGTAATCACATAGTCTCCATCCGTATGTTTTTCTTTATGGGTAAATTCATTTATCCTTTCTTTCCAGGTAGCAGCACGGGGAATACTTTTCAGCACACCGGCGGGCGTCACCACCAGCAGGGTACCCAGAAGTGCCATACATAGCAATAATACACCAGCCAGTTTTCCTAATTTCAGCATAGGCAATTGCCCGATAAACATCATTAGGAAACTCACTCCGAATAGCATAAATGCCGTAGAAAAGTTTTGAGGGAATATAAGCAGGCAGGTTAATAAAGCTCCTGCCGATATATAATTAAACATCTGATTTTCAGTAAACTTACTTCGCTTACTTAACACAAAAGCAATAAAGATAACCAACGATAACTTGGCTAATTCGGAAGGCTGGAACTGAATACCGAAGAATTGTAACCACCGGGATGCATCATTGGTTTTAACGCCGAAGAAGGGAGTTATTGCCAGCATAAATATAGAAACAGGCAATAATACAACCAATCCCCTGAAATATTTAGAGGGGATATGACTCAGGATAAGTGCCATTACAAAACCACCGGATAACATAGAGGCATGACGTGCGATAGGCCCCCAATGATTGGCATTTTTATAAGCCAATGTGCTGGTGGCACTAAACACCTCTACAACAGAAATCACACACAGGAACATGAATATAAGCCATATTACCCTGTCACCCTTAAATAGTTTGTTTGTAAAATCCATCAGTTATTCCCGTTAGCTATTATAAGTTTCTTACACATTCTTTAAATTGATTGCCTCTGTCTTCATAATTTTTGAAAAGGTCAAAACTGGCACAACAGGGAGAGAGCAGAACCGTATCACCCTTCGCGGCCAGTTTATACGCTTTTTTTACGGCTTCTTCCATCGAGGAGGCATCTTCTATCTGTGGTACTTTTCCATCGAAAAAAGCATGTAATTTAGAATTGTCTGCCCCCAGGAAGATCAATGCATGTACTTTGGCCTTCACCAGTTCTTCAATCTCCGTATAGTCATTGCCTTTATCGGTTCCGCCTAAAATAAGAACCACGCGGGTATTCATACTCTGCAACGCATACCAGCAGGAGTTCATATTGGTTGCTTTAGAGTCGTTCACATAATCTACACCTCTTACACGTGCAACTATTTCCAGGCGATGTTCAACACCTGCAAAATCACTCAGGGACTCACGGATATTTTCATCCTGGATATCCATTACCTTTGCGGCAATCCCCGATGCTAATGAATTGTACGTGTTATGTGTCCCTGTTAACGCTAATAAATCCTGATCCATTGTAAATGTTCCTTTCTCAGTCTCGATTATTATTTGCTTATCCTTTACATAGCCCTTTACACCTGGCTTTTTTTCCAGTGCGAAAGGGTAAAGAGTTGCCTTTGGGTTACGTTTAGCCACTTCATGGGCAATGATAGGGTCGTCATTCCAGAAAATAAATGTATCTTTTTCTGTCTGATTCTGCAGAATACGGAATTTAGCATCCACATATTTCTGCATTTCATAGTTATAGCGATCCAGATGATCCGGGGTTATATTTAATAAGATCGCTATATCTGCTTTAAAATCGTACATGTTATCCAACTGGAAACTACTCAATTCAATAACATATACTTTATGCGGGTCTTTCACCACCTGTAATGCCAGACTGTTTCCCACATTCCCGGCCAGCCCCACATCCAGCCCTGCTTCCTTCAGGATATGATAAGTCAGCATGGTGGTGGTGGTCTTTCCATTACTACCGGTTATACAAATCATAGTCGCATCCGTATACCTTCCGGCAAATTCGATTTCCGACAAAATAGGTATATCCCGGGCGATCAGCTTCCGAATCACAGGAACTTGATCAGGGATACCCGGGCTCTTAATCACCAGCCCGGCCTGTAATATCTTTTCTTTCGTATGCTTTCCTTCTTCCCAACTGATCCCGTGGTTATCCAATACAGTTTTATATTTAGCAGAGATAGCTGCCAGGTCGGAGACAAAGACGTCAAACCCCTCCTTTTTAGCAAGAACCGCTGCTCCAGCCCCACTCTCTCCTGCTCCTAATATAATTACTTTTTCGTTCATTCTTTTTTGTTTACCTGATTTTTAGCGTTACAACTGTAATAACAGCCAGCATAATACCTATCAGCCAGAAGCGTATTACAATTTTTGACTCAGGTATTGCAACCACAGGCCGCTGCAGTAATGCTTTTATACCGGCATTCCCCGGTTTCTGGAAATGGTGGTGTAAAGGGGTCATTTTAAAGATCCGTTTTCCTTCATCATATTTCTTTTTCGTACATTTAAAATATACGACTTGTGCGATCACCGAGATACTCTCTGCCAGAAAAACACCACACAAAATAGGGATAAGTAATTCTTTCCGTATAATAATAGCAAAAACTGCAATAATCCCCCCCAGCGTCAAGCTACCGGTATCACCCATAAAAACCTGTGCCGGATAGGCATTGTACCACAGAAAGCCTATTGTTGCACCGATAAAAGCTGCCGCAAAGATCACCAACTCTTCCGCACCTGGTATAAACATTATATTGAGGAAAGAGGCAAATTCCACATGGGAAGAAGTATATGCCAGCACTCCCAGTGCAGCACCTATAATAGCAGAGCTTCCGGCCGCCAGCCCGTCCAGTCCATCCGTTAGGTTAGTACCGTTAGATACGGCTGTTACAACAAAGATAGTCATCAGTACAAATACAATCCAGGCAGCTTTATCTTTATATTTTCCCGCCCAGCTTACCAGTTGCGCATAGTCGAAGTTATTATTTTTCACAAACGGGATGGTGGTCTTTGTCGACTTGGTTTCCACCGTATGGAAAATAACTTCACGGACATCTACACTTCTGCGAACTTCCACATTTTCTTTAATGACCACTTCCGGACTTAAAAAAAGAACAAGTCCTACAATAAACCCCAGTCCTACCTGTCCGATAATTTTAGATTTACCATGCAGCCCTTCCTTATCTTTTTTAAATACCTTGATATAATCGTCTGCAAACCCTAATCCTCCGAGCCAGCAGGTTGTTATTACCATCAATATCAGATAAATGTTATCCAGTTTACCACATAATAAAGTAGGAATCAGGATAGCTATGATAATGATAATCCCTCCTATTGTAGGAGTACCTTTCTTACTATATTGATCTTCCAGCCCCAGGTTGCGGACAGTCTCTCCAATCTGCTTTTTTTGCAGCCAGTCGATAATCCGGCGCCCGATAGCCATAGAGATAAAAAGGGAGAGGATCAGTACCAGCCCGGCCCTGAAAGAGATATATCTAAAAACTCCGGCTCCCGGAAAACTGATCTGTTCGAGATAATTAAATAAATAATAAAGCATACCTAATTCTGTTGTTTGATAAAGATTTCCCGTAACTGCTCACGATCGTCAAAATGATGTTTTACCCCTTTTATTTCCTGATAATCTTCGTGTCCTTTGCCTGCCACCAGTATTATATCACCTCTTTTAGCCAGCATAGTAGCCGTTTTTATAGCCTGTGAACGGTCTGTGATACATAATGTCCGTTCCATATCATCTGCATTCAGTCCGGCAACCATATCTTTGATAATCGCATCCGGCTCTTCAGAACGGGGATTATCAGAGGTCAGGATTACCTGGTCGCTCAACTTAGCCGCCTCTTTAGCCATTAACGGACGCTTCCCCTTATCGCGGTCGCCACCGGCACCTACTACAGTCAGAATCCGGCCGTTTCCTTCTACCACCTCCCGTATTGCTGTAAGTACATTGACCAGTGCATCAGGGGTATGGGCATAATCCACTATAGCAGTATAACCCAACGGTGAGTGAATTGTTTCAAAACGACCCGAAACAGAGCGTAAAGAACTCAAAACAAGCAATACTTCATCCGGTTGCTTACCTAGCGAGACTGCTGCACCATATACGGCCAGTAAGTTGTAAGCATTAAATTTACCTACAAAGTGAACCATTACCTCCCGGTCGTTAATCAACAACTGGGTACCGTCAAAATGCGTTTCGAGTATTTTTCCCTTAAAATCGGCTAATGTCCGTAAAGAGTAAGTTTGTTTTTTAGCTTTCGTATTTTGTAACATGACCAGTCCCGCCTTATCGTCCACATTCGTTAGGGCAAATGCCGTAGCAGGCAGGTCATCAAAGAATTTCTTTTTTGCATAGAGATAGTTCTCAACTGTTTTATGATAATCCAGATGGTCGCGCGTAAGATTTGTAAAAATTCCTCCGTCAAACTCTAGTCCGCTAATCCTTTTCTGGTCAATCGCATGGGAACTTACTTCCATAAAGGCATATTCACACCCGGTCTCTACCATTTCAGCCATCAGCCGCTGGATAGATAAGGAATCGGGAGTTGTATGGGTGGCCGGAACCTTTATCTCGTTGATATAATTACAAACGGTAGAGAGTAATCCGGCACGGTGTCCCATAGTACGAAACATCTCATATAACAGGGTGGCTATCGAAGTTTTTCCATTGGTTCCGGTTACTCCCACCAACGTTAGTTTGGCAGAAGGATTTCCATACCATACAGCCCCCAGCTTTCCTAAAGCGGCGGCAGAGTCTTTTACCTGTATGAAGGAGATTCCTTCCGGCAATTGTTCCGGCAGTTGTTCGCATACAATGGCAACAGCTCCCTGGTTAATAGCCTTATCCATATAGAGATGTCCGTCTGCTGCCGTTCCCTTTACGGCAACAAATAGTGAACCGGTATTTACCTGACGTGAATCAGCATAGATGGCAGAGATATCCGGATCCGGTTCTCCCCTCCTATTCACCACCTCTACCTGTTTAATCAAATCATTTAGTTTCATTCCCATCTGTTTTTACTTTAATACTAATGAAACAGTCTGCCCTCTCGATATGCGCGATCCGGCAGCTACCGATTGGGAAGTTACCCGGCCGCTCCCCTTGAGTGTGACCTGCAAACCGACACTTTCCAGTAAATATACCGCATCTTTCGCTCCCATCCCGATAACCGAAGGAACCAATCCTTCCCTGACCGTCAGGTCTTTGAGTTTTATCTTTCCGTTTTCGCCGGAACGAGCTACCGCCCAGCCGGTTTCCAGACTATCCGTATCGGCTTTAATATTTAATTTCCCCAATACTTTCTCAAGTGCCTTTGCCTCGCCATGCTTGGTGGGAGGAACTAAAACCGCCGTTGAATCCACCTCCATACTTTTCACATTAAATGCCATACTGCTGGCATACACCTTCTCGGCTATGGAACGGACAACCGCTCCCGACATAGTACCTCCCGACGGATATCCATTACGCGGGCAGCGGATTACTACAATACAGGAATATTTAGGTTGCTCTGCCGGAAAATATCCACAAAAAGCAACCTGGTGCCCGCTGGTACGATAGACCCCACCGGATGCGATCTGCGCGGTACCGGTTTTACCGGCAATTGAAATAATATCCGAATGGACAGCACTACCTGTCCCTTTTTCTACAACACCCAAAAGCATATCTTTGATTATAGCCAGGGTTTTATCAGAACAGATGGAAGGTTTTAACACTTGTGTTGAGAATGTCTGCACCGTTTTTCCATTCCGCACAATTTCTTTGGTAAAGATCGGTTTGATCAATTTTCCATTATTGGCAATCGCATTGAAAAAAGCCAGCGTATAGATAGGCGGTATTTGTGTTTCATATCCGAACGACATCCAGGGCAAAGTGGTTTTTGACCAGTAATTGACCGAATCATTCGGCATCCGTATTTTGGCACGGCCTGCCCCGGGAATTTCCAGGTCAAGCGGAATAGTAAGCCCTAAACGGTACAGGCCTTCCACAAATTTTGTCGGGTTATTTTCATAACCTTTCAGGATGATCTTGGCAACCCCAATATTGGAAGAATACCAGATCGTCTGTTCGGCTGTTATTTTACCATAGCCACCCCGGTTCATATTGTGGTCGGTCATCCGTGCCCGGTGATACATATAAACCCCGTTACCAGTATCAACCGTATCCCCCGGCGTGCAGATCCCATCTTCCAGGGCCACCATCATAGAAGCTACTTTAAAGGTAGAACCCGGTTCGATCTCATCGGCTACGGCATGGTTCTTAGTTTCGGCGTATACACCTTCCCGTATTCTTCCCATGTTGGTAATAGCCTTTATCTCTCCGGTAGCTACCTCCATTACAACAGCGGTACCCGATTCTGCATCAATTTCTTTCAGTTTATCTAAAAGTGATTTTTCGGTAATATCCTGGATATTAATATCGATGGTAGTGATGATATCCATCCCGTCAACCGGTTCGATTTCGGTCACATTCGTCCATGCTCCTCCCACACGGCGTACGGAGCTCACACCCGGTACTCCCCGCAAAAGAGAATCATATTGTAATTCCAATCCGTTTTTCCCTTTGGTTATACCACTTGCCTCTATCTCCCCATAAATATCTCCGATTGTGCGGGAAGCCAGCGAACCGAACGGTTTTTGCCGTTGCACTTGTTCGCGTTCGTAAAACCCACTTTTATACCTGTGCAAACGCAGGTAAGGAAATGTTTTCATCTCCTTCAGGTCTGTATAAGATACGCGTCCCTCATATACCGGATACTGCCTGCTGCCACTCTCGAGCCCTTTTTTCAGGTGTTGTTTATAGTTGGCAGCCGTGCGGTTTTTAAATTTACGCGCCAGGTAATGGGAAAGTGAATCGATACCATTCTCTTTTGAAGTCAGGAAGGTATCCCTGCTAAAACCATCCGTTTTAAAATCGATATAGGTATAATAGCGGGGTACACTGGTAGCCATCAACTTCCCATCGGCCGAATAGATATTTCCTCTTCCCGGCAGTACGGTACGGTCGCGCCGTTTCTGGCTTTCGGCAACCTTTTCCCATTTTTCTTTTTCTATAAAGGCTGTTTTAAACGCACGGAATACTACACCGGCTGCTATTATACAGATCAGTATAACAATAAAAAAGTAATAAAGCAGTACTCTATTATCTTTTGGTAAGCCTTCCTTATTTTCGTTCTCTTCCGCCATCGTTATTTATGCAGTTCATAGGGTGGCTGTTTAGCCACTTCCAATCCTAACCCTTGTTCTTCCACTAATAATCCTACCTGCGACTGCCGGCTGTTACCGGTTAATTCCGAAGAAATAGATAAGGCTTCAAACCGGATGTCCCGCAAACGCTGTTGAAGCCGGTCGATCTCCCGCAATTTTTGCATACAGCTATACCGGTTGCCGATAAACACAAATACCAGTACCACAATATACAGGATCATGGTCATATGCCGGGTAATAAACTTAGCATCTAATATTCCTCCGCTTATCACGTGAAGGAACGAGAGTTTTTTTCTTTTTTTCTTTGCTTTCCTGGGTTGTTCCATACACTTCTTCCATTGACAATTGCTGATTGACAATTACGGGTTTGACTTTATCTAAACGATCTTTCCTTTACTTTTCTTCTGAAAAAAGCTTTTCGGCAATTCTCAGTTTGGCACTTCTGGAGCGTGGATTACGCATAAGTTCTTCATCCGTCGGGATAATCACTTTGTTGTTAACCAGCCGGAACGGGGTTTTCCTGTTCCCGAAGAAATCCTGTTCGCTCTTCCCTTCGAAATTGCCTATTTTCAGGAAATTCTTTACCAACCGGTCTTCCAGCGAATGATAGGTGATTACCACCAGCCTGCCTCCCGGTTTAAGCACTTGCAGGGTTTGCATCAACATATCTTTCAATGCACCCATCTCATCATTTACTTCAATACGGAGTGCCTGGAATACCTGTGCCAGAAATTTCTTTTCTTTATCCTTACCTACAAAAGGCTTTAACACATCCAATAACAGGTTAATGGTATCGACAGGCTTCTCTGCCCGGGTACGTACAAGCTGTGCCGCCAGCCGGCGTGCAACTTTCAGTTCTCCATAAAAATAAAAGATGTCTGCCAGTTTCTCTTCACTATAAGTATTGATAATCGTAGCTGCTGTTTTATCTGAACGGGTATTCATACGCATATCCAGCTTTCCGTCGAAACGAAAAGAGAATCCGCGTTCTTCCACATCAAAGTGGTGTGACGATACACCTAAATCGGCCAGTAATCCATCTACCTCTCCTTCAACGCCATAATAACGCATAAAATTGTAGAGATAGCGAAAATTACTTCTTACAAAAGTGAATTGGGAATGGTTGGGGATATTGGCTTCGGCATCGGCATCCTGGTCAAAACCATAGAGGTGTCCCCCACCAGTAAGCTTGCTTAATATAGCTTTTGAATGTCCTCCGCCACCAAATGTAACATCCACATATACCCCATCCGGAGCGATATCCAGCCCCTCAAGACTTTCCTTAAGCATGACCGGTACATGATAACATTTCTCTTTCTCTTCTATCTTCTCCACATTCAAACACGTTAGTGCTTCATTTTCATACTCCTTCAGTTGGCATCCATTTACCTATATTAGAGGGTAAAATTAAACATTTCATAACTTTTCTACCAATAATTATATAGAAAAGTTAGAAAAAGTTTTCAACAGGTAAACAAATGATAAAATACCTAAACAGGTCGGACCAAAAAGTTATTATTGAGAATTTTAGTGGCTTTATTGCGATATTATAAGCTGAAAAAACTAAAAACTTCTTTCAATGTGGCACAGTTTTAATAATTAACTTTATATTTGTCTGTGATAAGAGTTATGTAAACAAATGACAGATCAAGGGATAAGACACATTAATATCAGGCAGGTATTAAAACAGAAAGTGCCTTCTATAGCCAACAAAATACCGTCTTTTCTTGTCGACTACCTGATCCGCCTAGTACACCAGGATGAACTGAATGATATTCTTACCCGCTACCATGATAAACAAGGGGTAGAGTTTATGGAAGCATTGATCGGCTACTTCAATCTTACACTAAAGCTTAAGAACGAGCAACGCATTCCACCTCAGGGAAGATTTATATTTGCATCCAATCATCCATTGGGTGGACTGGATGGTATTTGTCTTTCCGCTCTTATCGGCAGCCGCTTTAACGGAAATATCCGTTACCTGGTCAATGACCTCTTACTGTATATTCCCAACCTTCAATCCATGTTTGTTCCCGTAAACAAATATGGGGCCCAGGAGAAAAATAATACTCACCTGATTAATGAGGCCTATGCCTCCGACTGCCAGATCGTTACGTTTCCTGCCGGATTGTGTTCCCGCCGGCAACAGGGAAAAATAAAAGATACCGAATGGAAAAAATCTTTTATCCAGAAAGCGGTCCAATACCAGCGTGATATTATCCCGGTTTATTTTGAAGGTAAAAACTCTGACTTCTTTTACCGTTTTGCAAACATCCGTAAGACATTAAAAATAAAGATGAATTATGAGATGCTATATCTGCCGGACGAAATGTTCCGCTGCAAAAACAGTACATTCACCATCCATTTCGGAAAACCTGTTTCCTGGCAAACGTTTGACAAAAGTAAAAAGCCTGCCGAATGGGCCGAATGGGTAAAAGAATGCGTATACGCTCTTCCCAACGAATAAGTACAATTTTATTTCATATGCAAGCAATCATCAATCCTATCGACCGCACACTTCTCAAGTCGGAGCTGACCAAAGAAAAACTTCTCCGTCATACGAATAAATCCAATAATGAGATTTATATCGTAACTGCCCACGACTCACCCAACGTGATGCAGGAGATCGGCAGGTTACGGGAAATTGCCTTCCGCCACTACGGGGGAGGCACCGGAAAAGCCACAGATATCGACGAATTCGACACCATGGAAGATGCCTACCGGCAACTTATCGTATGGAGTCCTGAAGAGGAGCAAATATTGGGAGGCTACAGGTTCCTATGCGGTTCGGATGTAAAATTCGATGAAACCGGCAAGCCTCTTCTGGCCACATCGCACCTGTTTAACTTTTCACAGAAATTTATTGACGAATTCCTTCCTTATACGGTTGAACTGGGCCGGTCGTTTGTAACACTGGAATACCAGTCTACCCGTTCCAGCTCAAAAGGTATTTTTATCCTGGACAATTTATGGGATGGTTTAGGCGCCCTTTCAGTAATAGATCCCAGCCTGCAATATTATTATGGTAAAGTTACCATGTATAATACTTATAATACGGAAGCAAGGGATATGATCCTCTATTTCCTGAGTATCCATTTTCCTGATACCGATCAACTGGTTACACCTATCTCTCCACTTATTACCCATACGGATATGGAGAAAATGAAAGCCTTGTTCCCTTATAATAGTTTTAAGGAGAATTATAAAGTGCTTAACCAGGAGGTAAGAAAGTTTGGTATTAATGTTCCTCCGCTTATCAATGCCTATATGAGCCTGTCTCCCAAGATGCATGTGTTTGGTACGGCTATTAACCATAAGTTTGGCGAGGTAGAAGAAACTGGTATCCTAATCGCTATCAACGAAATCCTGGAAGATAAAAAGAAACGGCATATTGAAACTTACCTTAAGCAGGAGGGGCAAATGGCTGAGCTGATTCGCAAAAAAAGAGTAATAATAAACCTCTTACCCAAGTTCCCCGCGAAAGTGGGGACCGCGTCCGAACATACAGTATGAAAAATAGATATTGAGAGTCAGTTTTTCTGCGATCCCCGCCTTCGCGGGGAAGATTTTCAGATGCTGGTCAAAGAATATATCTCGCCCTGAAATAAAAAGCCGGCTTCCTACATTGTGGAAGCCGGCTTTTTTATAAGGTATTTTTATTCTTTCTATCAGAACTCTGCATTCCTTGGCGTACGCGGGAAAGGAATCACGTCGCGTATGTTAGCCATTCCGGTAACAAATAGCAGCAAACGTTCAAAACCTAATCCGAACCCTGAGTGGGGAGCCGTTCCGAAACGGCGGGTATCCAGGTACCACCAGATATCTTTTTGAGGCACACCCATTTCATCGGCACGCCGTGATAATTTCTCCAGGTTTTCTTCACGCTGCGAACCACCGATAATCTCCCCAATCTTCGGGAATAATACGTCCATGGCACGAACCGTCTTTCCATCCTCATTCTGTTTCATATAGAAAGATTTAATCTCTTTCGGGTAGTCAGTCAGGATTACCGGACATTTGAAGTGTTCTTCTACCAGATACCGTTCATGCTCTGAAGCCAGGTCGGCACCCCAGAAAATGGGGAATTCGAATTTGCGTCCGTTTGCAACAGCCTCTTCCAGTATCCGGATACCATCGGTATAAGCCAGACGGATAAAGTTTTGCTTCAACACAAAGTTTAGCCGCTCGATCAGCTCTTTATCAAACATATCATTCAGGAATTGGATATCTTCCATACAGTTATCCAGTGCCCATTGAACACAGTATTTAATAAAGTCTTCCGCCAGTTGCATATTGTCTTCTATTTCATAGAAAGCCACTTCCGGCTCTATCATCCAGAACTCAGCCAGGTGGCGGGGCGTATTTGAATTTTCGGCCCGGAAGGTAGGGCCAAATGTGTAAATAGCTCCTAATGCCATGGCGGCCAGCTCACCTTCCAACTGGCCGGAAACCGTTAAACTTGCCTGCCTGCCGAAGAAGTCGTTATCATATAGGATAGACCCGTTTTCGTCCTTTTTCAGGTCATACAGGTTCATGGTAGTAACCTGGAACATCTGGCCGGCTCCTTCACAGTCGGATGCTGTGATGATGGGGGTATGGAAATAGAAGAATCCTCTTTCATGGAAAAAGCGGTGGATCGCCATCGCCATATGGTGACGGATACGGAATACAGCTCCAAAAGTATTTGTACGCGGACGTAAATGAGCGATTTCGCGCAGGAACTCCAGCGAGTGTCCTTTCTTCTGCAATGGATAAGTGGCCGGATCGGCTTCGCCATAAATTTCAATTTCCGTTGCCTGGATTTCTACTGTTTGTCCTTTACCCTGCGATTCAACCAGCACACCGTTCACACTGATACAGGCATCTGTAGTAATGGGCTTCAGGAAATCTTCGCCAAACTTCTCCATTTCCACAACAATCTGAACATTATTGATTGTAGAACCGTCATTCAATGCAATGAAATTTACATTTTTATTGCCACGCCGGGTACGAACCCATCCTTTCACATTCACGGTTGTACCGAATGCTTTACTTTTCAGTACCTCTACAATTTTTGTTCTGGTAATTGTTTCCATGTCCTTTATGTTTGTTATTAAGTTAGATAGTCAAAGCAAGATTAGCCGGTAAATAGAACCGGCTAATCTTGCTTTTATAGTTTGTTTATTTATTCAAAAGCTCCCATACGAAGTGCGTTCACTTCACGTTCGTTGAGGTAACGCCATTTTCCACGGCTCAGCATCTTTTTAGTAAGCCCTGCAAAATAGACCCGGTCAAGTTTGATCACATGGTAACCCAGCGATTCAAAAATACGACGAACAATACGGTTCCGGCCTGAGTGGATCTCAATACCTACCTGTTTTTTGTCGTCCTGGCTGGCATAGCTGATCGCATCTGCATGGATCTCGCCATCTTCCAGTTCCAACCCATTGGCTATTTTCTCCATATCTTCTATCGATACGTTTTTATCCAGCCATACATGGTATATTTTTTTCTTTTTGAATGATGGGTGGGTAAGCTTGGAAGCCAGGTCGCCATCATTTGTAAGCAAAAGAACCCCGGTTGTATTGCGGTCTAAACGTCCTACCGGATAGATACGTTCGCGGCAGGCATTTTTAACCAGATCCATCACAGTAAGCCTTTCCTGCGGATCATCCGAAGTGGTTACACAGTTTTTAGGCTTATTCAATACAATGTAAACCTTGCTTTCGATCTGTACCGGCTGGTCGTGGAACATTACCTTATCCGCACGGGTGATCTTGGTACCCAATTCTTTTACTACTTCATTGTTTACCTTTACCACACCAGCCTGGATAAATTCATCTGCTTCCCGGCGTGAACATACACCTGCATTGGAAAGGAATTTATTCAAACGGATCGGTTCGTTCGGATCGGCTAATTCTTCTTTATACTTTAATTGTTTCTGGAAGTTGTATTTGGAATTCGGATTATAATCATCGGTACGGCGTCTTACCGGGCCCCTGTTTCCTCCGTTGTTTCCATATCCTCCACCACGGTTATTATTATAACCACCGCGATTGCCATATCCTCCGCTGTTGTTACCATATTCACCACTGTTGCCATAAGATGAACGGCCACCACCGCGATTGTCGTAAGAGTTTGTGTTTACGCGGGTATCTTCCACACGTGGTCTTTTTTTTTTCACCTCACCCGATGGAGAAGCTAAATAGAAACTACCTCTCTGGTCATCATAAGTAGATGGGCGCGGGCGGTTGTAAGAACCACCACCATAACCTCCGTCATTGTTGCCATACGACGGACGATTGTTGCCATACCCCTGGCAGTTGTTATTGCCATAGGAAGGACGGTTATTGCCATAAGACGACTGCCGGTTGTATCCGGAGTCCCCACGGTTGTTATCATATGGGCGCGGACGGTTTTGTCTGTCTTCATACGACGAGCGGTTATCTCCATAGTTGTTCCGGTATCCCCCCTCCTGGTTGTTGCAGTTATAAGACCGCCGTTCATAGTCTCCATCAGAGTTACCATAACTCTGGTAAGGTCTTCTTTCACCTTCCTGGTCTGTGTTTTCCCGTCTGATACTTGGTATCACTTTCCTTGGACGCGGTTGAGATTCATCTCTTTCTTCTGTGCTCATTGTTGTAAGTTATAAAAATTAATTAATCGGCAACCTCACGGTCACCCTGTCTTTAGTATTAAATACCTGTATAATTATGTGGCGTAATCGCCTGTAATTCAGATTTCACTTGTTCATTCACATTCAACGTGTCTATAAACTTGCCTATCGACTGTTCTGTAATAGCTTCATTTGTACGAGTCAGCGCCTTCAATGCTTCATAAGGTTCAGGATATCCTTCCCTGCGTAGAATGGTTTGTATTCCTTCTGCCACTACAGCCCAACAATCATCCAGGTCATTAACTAATGCCTTTTCGTTTAATAACAGTTTACCTAAACCTTTTGTTAAGCTTTTAAACGCGATCTCGATATGGGCCATAGGCACACCCACATTTCTTAAAACCGTAGAATCGGTCAGGTCACGCTGCAGGCGGGAAACCGGTAATTTATCTGCCAGGTGTTCCAGAATTGCGTTCGCAATCCCCAGGTTACCTTCCGCATTTTCAAAATCGATCGGGTTCACTTTATGCGGCATGGCCGACGAGCCCACCTCTCCGGCTTTGATCTTCTGTTTAAAATACTCCATAGAGATGTATTGCCAGAAATCGCGGTTCAGGTCGATTAATATGGTATTGATGCGTTTCAATCCGTCAAAAATAGCAGCCAGATGATCATAGTTGGAAATCTGGGTTGTCCACTCTTCACGCGATAGACCTAATACATCATTTACAAAATGATTACCGAATTGTCTCCAGTCCGTTCCCGGATAAGCTACAGTATGCGCATTAAAGTTACCGGTTGCCCCTCCGAACTTAGCTGAAAGAGGAATGGTTTTTAACTGGTTCAGTTGCTGTTCCAAACGGTAAACAAATACCATTACCTCTTTTCCCAAACGGGTAGGTGAGGCGGGTTGCCCATGGGTTTTAGCCAGCATCGGCACATTGGCCCATTCCGTAGCATATTTTTTTAAAACACTTATCACCTCTTCCAAACCCGGATAATAAACATTTTTCAACGCCTCTTTCAAAGAAAGCGGGACGGAGGTATTATTAATATCCTGGGAAGTCAGTCCGAAGTGGATAAATTCCTTATAGGATTGTAAAGATAGTAGATCAAATTTCTCTTTAATAAAATATTCTACTGCTTTTACATCATGATTAGTTACACTTTCAATTTCTTTTATACGTAAAGCATCTGCCTCGGTAAACTCTTGATATATCGCACGTAAAGCCTCTTTTTTCTCATTGATCTCCGGTACATTCAATTGCAGCAAGACCTCTGCCAGCGTAATAAAGTATTCAATTTCGACCTGTACCCTATATTTGATTAGTGCGTATTCAGAAAAATAAGCAGCCAGATTTTCGGTTTTATTCCTATACCGCCCATCAACGGGTGATATAGCAGTTAATGCAGTTAATATCATATACATTATTAATATTGAGATGCAAAGGTAATGTTTTCTATGAATATAAACGGTATGTAGAAAACTTTTTTTCGTTTTTTCCAGCCAAATATTTGGAAGAAATCAAAAAAGCCGTATCTTTGTACCATCTTAAAGAGATAAGGCGTACAAAACAAGTGAAAGGGCGTTTAGCTCAGCTGGTTCAGAGCATCTGCCTTACAAGCAGAGGGTCGGCGGTTCGAATCCGTCAACGCCCACTTACAAAGTTATCTAATTGGATTAGGTAGCTTTTTTTTATGACCTTAAATTAATCGATAATTACCACATCAAAATAGATTATCATTAAAAGTTGATGAAACTTTGTGATTCTTGATCCCCCAAAGGGGGATATAAGCAATAGCCCAATGGGTAAGCTGCAGGTGATTCCTTGGTTACATATACAGATACAAAATATCCTTATAAAGATTGCATATTTACGAAATATTTTTATCTTACAATATATCAAATAAACTAATATGTTACAATCTATACCTTAGATCGCTAAAAAATGGATCTCCGGCTCCTTTTGTAGCGTTTTTTTAATGAACATATCAATAGTCTTTTCATGATCATTTCTTATACCAGTTTTAATATTAGGATTTAAATATGATTGATCAAATTTTTGTGCACTTGGAATAGAATCAATCTTTTTATTAAATACTTTTCTTGTATTTTGTTCTTCTTCCGCAATAATTTTATTTCAAGAGAATTATACCATTCTAAAAAAAGGCGAATGTAATTATCTTTTCTGTTTCCCAAATTTGTCTTGACGATAAATGCAGGTTCAAAATGAAAGACTGAATCTAAAATCTTTTTTTTCCTTTGCAATTTCACTTAACTTCTCTTTTCCCAATTCTTTTGTTTCACAATATTTTTTTGAATTTAAGAATGCCAAAGCAGCTATCAACTTAATACTTTCTCTTGCATGTCCGAGAGGTTGATTCAGATAATGGGTTGAACTACCAAAATTTGCACCATTCAATAGAGTAATAGCAGTAGGAGTTAACCGGGTTGCCGGTTCCGGGAAATATAAGTTTAAGATGTGAGAACTGGCAGCCGTGCCACGAGCATTTATTTCTTCAGATAAATACTTTTCCGAAAATTGTCGTAATGCTTCGTGCCTCTCTACAGCTTTTGGGATCAAATTTTGTATTCTTGAATCATCTTTGATCTCTTCACTATTCCAATCATATATTCCAGCGTAAGCTAATGTTTTAGAATTATAATTATTTAATTCTCCTATATTTTCTCCTGCAATTCCTCCCAAATCACTATCTATAGTTTCAACGGGCATTCCACCCAACAAAGGAGGAAATTTTATTTGGCTTTGACTTATCTCATACAATTTCAAAGCTGCATATCTTAAAAAAGAGTAATCAACTCCCATGTGTGTAAAATCTCCGTTTTCCTTCTCACCTCGGGGTACCCAAAAAGTATTGGAAATAAAAATATGTTTTGAGTCATTTTTAAATCGAATAGGATTCTTTAACACTCTTTCGGTATTTTCTCTAATAATTTCATCCTTAGGCACTTGAATCTCGCCCGCTCTAATTTTCGCAACCTTTTTTGAATTTGAAGGAAAAAACTCACTTGTTTTTACTATTTTATTAGTTAAAATCCAAATAAATACATCATCCAAGAGTTGCTCATCAGGAATGTCAGTCAAATTATTATTTTCACCCACAATTCCGATTCTAATACGAGGCATTTTTTGAACAATATTTTTTTTGTAAATTATAATTTAAAAGATTATTAGAAATTTTATTTAATAAACTATTGGATTTTTTCCCCATAATATCCGCTTCTTTTTCCAAACCTTCATTATCATTCACATTTACCCCATACAACTTCATATTTGGCTGTACCCGCCCCTGCTTTTGTTGTACTACATGCCAAGCCTCATGCGGAAGATGCTTTTCCTGTCCCGGAGCAATATGTATATCCGTACCTTGTGCATAAGCCAACGCATTGAGCTGCGCAGGTTTTCCCGAATTATAATGCACTTTCACATCATCCATACTATATCCCGAAAGGTTTTCTATACCTGTTTTCAGATTATCGGGTAAACCTGTATTGTTGGGCTTTTCTTCGCGTTGTATGGATTGCTGGTCCGTACGTGTAGTAGGCTCAAACTTTCCCTGAATTAACTCCTCCTCTTCCAGTTCTTCCCGTTGTACCGTATCAAATTTGCCTTGCAGTAATTCCTCTTCTTCCTCGGCTTCAACTCGTTGGATATTCTCTTTGTATCTTTGAAGTATTACATTTGCCGGAGCTTGTCTAGACATTTCCGAACTACTCTCTTCTCTATAAGATTTATTCACCGGATTTTTACTGTATTCTCGCATGCTATATCAGGTTTAAAACAAGATAAAGATATCGGCAGGAGGCGAAATTTTATTTCGCCATCTTTTTATTGAGGTAGTATTTATCCCAAAATTTACCTGATAAACTACTCAAAACAAAAAACAATTTCTATTTTTGTTCCAAGACTATATGTTCCCATGTAAATTTCAATGTGTTAAAAGCTCTGCTTCAATCAAATAATAATTCTGCTTCAATCAAATAATAATAAAGAAGAGAGAGCCTATTATTAAATTCCGGATAAAAGCCTATATAGACCAAACAATTAAAAACATATTCTGATGAAACCGACATTTTTGATCATTCCCATCGGAGGAGCTTTGTTTCTGAACAGTTTCCAGGCGAAAAGCGAAAAGCCACAAAAGCCCAATATCGTTTTCATCCTCGCCGATGATATGGGCTATGGCGATGTATCCCTGTTAAATGAAAACTCCAAATTACAAACTCCCCATATCGACCGGATCGGCCAGGAAGGAATTGTCTTTACCGATGCCCATTCCAGTTCGTCGGTCAGTACACCTACCCGGTACGGAATATTAACCGGCAGGTATAACTGGCGTTCTACATTGAAATCGGGAGTATTAGGAGGGTATAGCCAACCGCTTATCCCTGCCGAACGCCGTACTATAGCCACCGTACTGAAAGAGAACGGCTACTATACCGCTTGTATAGGAAAATAGCACCTGGGATGGAACTGGCATAATATGGAACAGGGGATTGACGCCGTTGATTTCTCATAACCTATTACCGACGGCCCTACCACACGGGGCTTTGACTATTTCTATGGCATAGCTGCTTCCCTAGATATGACTCCTTACGTATACGTGGAGAATGATATGCCTACCTCCGTACCCGACCGGACTACTGAGAACACGGGTATGAAATTCTGGCGCAAAGGATTAACCGGCAGTGATTTTGACCACGAACAAACGCTGCCCAATTTTATCGACCGTGCCATTCAATATATCCATACGCAGGCCAACGAGGATAACCCATTTTATCTTTACCTGCCATTGCCTGCTCCCCACACACCTATCCTACCAGTTAAAGAATATCAGGGTAAATCCGGATTAAATCCCTACGGTGATTTTGTACTGATGGTAGACGATCTGGTAGGTAAGATCATGGAAGCACTGGAAGAGGCAGGTATAGCAGAGAATACCCTGCTTGTTTTCACTTCCGACAATGGATGTAGCCCTACGGCCGACGTTCCCGACCTGGAGTCGAAAGGCCATTACCCCAGTTATATTTACCGGGGATATAAAGCCGACCTGTTTGATGGTGGCCACCGCATTCCCTGTGTAGTTCGCTGGCCAGCCGGTTTCAATATACAGCAACGTAACGAAACCATCTGTTTAACCGACTTTTTCGCTACCTTTGCTTCCCTCACCGGCTACCAGCTAAAAGAAAATGAAGGGGAAGATAGTTTCAACCTGCTTCCACTCCTGTATAAAGAAACCTCTGTATCTCCGCGGGAAGCTACCGTACACCATTCGATCGATGGCGACTTTACCATCCGGAAAGGGAAATGGAAACTTTTACTCTCCCCCAGCTCAGGAGGCTGGAGCTTTCCGCAACCGGAAAAAGACAAAGAGTTAATTAAAACCCTTCCCCCTGTGCAACTGTATAATATGGAAACCGATTCAGAAGAATGTCATAATGTATATACTACTCACCCGGAGGTAGTAGCCGAACTCCGCTCCCTGCTGATTCGGTATATCCAGGAGGGAAGAAGTACCCCAGGCACCCCGCAGGCCAACGATGGTCCTGAAATATGGGAAGAGCTTAAAAAGTGGATGTAAATTTTAGGGAGGGCACCAACCAATCTTCCAAACAAGCATCCGCATGAACGGCCTCCAGGAATCCGTTTATACTCCGGGTTAAATTAAGTTGTTATACTATCTTTGGGTAAACGGATATCACGATCCACAACCAGATAACTGATTTGGGCATGTATCTGTAGTGTTATGATAGCTAAAAAGAGAATAAAAGGAATTTTCAATTTTATGGTTCGTTGTTTTTTCAAATCTATAGTTGCCTTGACTCCAAAGATATGAAAAACTTTATATACCACTTTTCTTGCCGATGCACAACTTTACAATAGTTCAAAGGCCTCAGTAATAATCCGTATACACTTATCCATCTGCTCTTTGGTATGATTGGCAGACATGGATAAGCGTAGCCGGGTACGCTTATTGAACACGGCCGGATAGGTTACTACACCTGTATAGAGGCCTCTTTCGTAGATGTATTTACTTATCTCCCGTAACCGGCGGTCGCTACCTACAATTACAGGGATGACCTGCGATTCGGTTTTGCCAATATCCATACCTGCCTCTTTTAGTTTTGCCTGCATGTACAGCGTATTTTTCCATAAGGCGTTGCGGCAGGAGCTATCTTGCCGGTAAAGGTCTATTACTTTTAATATGCCTGCTGCCGTATGGGGAGCCATAGCGCAGGAAAAGATATAGGAGCGGGCAAACATACGCAGGTAGGTTATTAATTTACGGTCGCCGGCAGCAAAACCGCCTATCGCTCCGAAAGATTTACTGAATATGCCTATGGTGAGGTCAATTTGATCTTCGAGGCCGAAGTGTTCGGCAACGCCCGTCCGTTTTCTCCGAAGATCAGCGTAGCATGTGCTTCATCCAATAAAATTTCACCCCGTATTTTTTACACACGGATACGATAGCAGGTAAATCTGCCAGATCACCATCCATACTATATACCCCTTCGATACAGACAATGCACCGTTTGTGCGGCAAATTTTTCAGTATCTTTTCCAGGTGTTCCGCATTATTGTGGCTGAATACTTTTATATCTGCACCGGCCAGCCGGGCTCCATCGTAGATAGAGGCATGTGAAAGAATATCCAATATAGCTATATCGCCCGGTTTGAGCAGGCAGGAAAGAACACCCAGGTTGGCACCATAGCCGGTAGGAAAAACAATGGCTCCCCCTTTTTCTTGAACCGGGCGATTTGCTCTTCCAACTGTTGTGCCAGGTCATAATACCCACTTAGCAAAGGGGCAGAAACAGCACCTGTACCATATCGGGCAAGCGTATCCTGTACCGCACGGACTACTTCCGGATGGTATGAGTAGCCTAAGTAATTATAGGAACAGAAATTCAGAAACTCCCGTTCGGATTGTTTATACCGGTCGTATACGTTGAAAGTAGAAGCAGGAGCCGAGGTAACAGGACTACCGTATACCATGTGTTTCTTACTGACAGCATCCTAGTAAAAATCCCAGAAAGGTTCTTTTACATCAAACAGATCTTCTCCCCGGTATTCGGAAAAATCCAATAAAGAATACTCATCACAATTTACAGGTTGTATATCCATTCTATCTTTTCCATTCATCTGGTGTCCTCCTTTTTATTCAAATAGTACTTATTCATCTCCTACCGGTTTATGATCTTCCAGAAAAGCAGACCGGAACAGGGATAAGGATTCTGTCCAGGGATCACAAACCGCCAGGTATTCTCCGGGGGTATAGCCGGAAAATTCTTTTATATCTTTAATCAGATGTGATTTATCATAGTAGTGACAGGCTTCTGCCAACTGGGTTAATGTTACTTTCGGAGTAGTTTGCAACCGGTAAAGTACCAGTTGGGCACGGCTGATCCGCAGAAACTCTTTCGGGTTGTTTCCTACAGTTTGGGAGAAAATTCTTTTAAATTGCTTGTAACCTAAACAGGAATGTTCTGCCAATTTATCAATTTCATATTCACCTGCACCAATCATCCGGATGGCATGATCTATTCGTTTCAACCGATCTTCCTCCTCACCGATACGTTTAAGCAGGAAGTTTTCGATCAGGTCGACACATTGGTAAGTGGGAACTGATTCATCCTGTAACTGGTCGGCAAGCACAACTAATTCCGGATCATCCAAAGCGTCTACACCTACATTCTGCTCATAAATTTCATTTAATGGGATTTTTAAAAGTGTACCAGCTCCGGCTGGCTGGAAAACGACCATAATAAAATTCAGGTAACCAAAGAACGACCAGGTATTATAGCTGCTCATCTGTCCGGATAGATACGAAGCGGGTAACCAACTCCTCCCGGTAGAAGATAAACTTTTTCCTTTCCGGTAAAACGTCAGTGCAACCGATCCCATGGGCAGGAGTCTTTGCGACCGCTGCTGTACATCATCCAGCGTGAGGAACCAATATTGCTTCACATAGGGCGTAAGCAACTGAGAGGGTCGTATGATTTGTAGCTTATCCATGTTAATGGGGCAAAAGTAGGAAGAGTATTTTGAATAGGGGGTGTAAAAAAGGGACATTAACTAACCTACCGACAAGAGGCTAGACTAGCGTGAGCAAAACGAACGGCTATCCTGGGCTATTGGCTAAAGCCGATCTCTGAGTACTTTGTACCCTTTCAGGGAAACGAGCAAAAAAGACTAAGGAGAATATGCATTACCTCAACTTTTAAGTCACAAGTAGATTACAGACCTGAAACTAATAAAAAGAAGTTTTTTATTCTCTTGGTTCAAAGGTATATATTATCAGTCATGGCAGGAAGATTTTAAAGAGGAATAAGAATATGATTATCAACACTATAAAAAGTAAAAACAAACAGCCTCAGTTCCCCGCGCAGGCTGGGACCGCATTGAAGCAGACCGTATTTTTCTGTTATTAATGCCAAAACAGACAATTCTAGTGCGATCCCCGCCTGCGCAGCAGGGCTGTTAAATTCTCTCCTCTTTAGTCCTGCAACGACGGTGCATCCTATCCCAGGGCGTCAAACCCTGGGTAATAGGAAACAACCCTACCGGAGTACTGTAGGCACGGCATAAAAATTCGCATAGGATCAGACTTCTATTATGCCGTCCCTTCAGGACTCAAAAAGCTCCATATCAACTACCCGGCACTACGTACCGGGCTAGGATATACCGTCCTTGCAGGACTGAAAGCAAGAGAATTTAACAGCCCTGCGCCTGCGCGGGGAACTGAAAGTGTTCTAATTCTTTAGGTAAGATAACCTAAATTTAGTTAAGATAAAAATATAGAATGGACCAAAGTAAAAGATATTAGTTTAAATTATCGTTAGATATTTTTAATTAGCATTATTTTATGTAAATTGCTATCTAATAACTTGTATGGCTATTATATATTAATTAAACTGAACCATGGAAAAGAAAAAAGTGTTTAGATCCCGCATAAGCGTATTAGTAATTGGATTTACATTCATCGTATTTATCCTGGTGTTTATATCGGTATTTCAGGAAAAATCATATCAGGAGGGATATATTCTGGCAGGGGCATTGCTATTTATTATCTTACTTTTTACCGGTACACGTTATATAATTTCCGGAGATAAATTACTTGTGAAAATCTGGTTTATTACAAGTGGAACCTTGAACATTCCGGAAATTAAATCAGTTGAACGTTCTTACAATCCTCTTTCATCACCCGCAGCATCGCTAAAAAGGTTACGTATTAGCTTTGTAAGGGGTAGGTACTGGTTAATTTCGCCTGTGAGGGAAGAGGAGTTTTTCAAGGAGTTAAAGGCTATTAATCCTCATATTCACATCCATGTTCCAGAAAAAAGGAAAAGATGGCGCGTACAGGATTGGGATATTTGAGTTTTATGCTTTCTTGGGGAACAGATAATGTTTTAGCCCCTTCGACAAAAATCACTCCCCCTCGACGAAACCAATCTCCTTCGAAAATTCTTTCTCCCAGCGGGATTTTATTTGAAGGGGACAATATATCTCCTTCAAATAATAATTTAGGCAAATCTAAACTTATCTTTCTGCCACAGGTAAACATTAATCCTTATAATATAAATTCAAGTTGCCAATTCTTTAATAAGGGTTGGCCGGCATCATATTTCACACTTGTATATTTTTAAACCGGACCGCTACGTCTAAGAACGGACAATTGTGAACTGCAAATTGAATTTGATTTTTTTTTACTTCGGACTAGTAGATGTTTTTATTTTTTTCGTCCTATCATCAGAACTAATACAAAAAATAAATGAAAGAAGAGCTGGATGCCTATTTCCTGGGTGTGTTGAATGATAAAGAGAAAAAGTTCTTTTCGATAAAATTGAGGCTGATGAAAATTACAAAGCCGAATTTATCCGTATGCAAAATGCAGTAGCTCTTTCAAGATTACATACGCAATCGAAAGATCAGGAGCTATCCCAGGAGATGCTTGATGATCTTTTCCGTACGGTCCGTAACCGCCGTATGCGCTTTATAAACAGGAGTATTTTACGATATGCGGCAATTGCCCTTCTTCTACTTGTAAACGGATGGATGATATGGATTAATTTTGAGACATCTCCGGTTGAACCTGAATATATGGCTATAGAAGTACCGAAAGGTCAACGCGTGCATACCACTTTAAAAGGTGGAGTGGAAGTCTGGCTCGGTCCGCATTCAACTCTTCAGATACCTGATAAGGCCAGTAGTAAAGATTACATTGTCAAACTGGATGGAGAGGCTTTCTTCTCTGTTCCGAAAGGGCAGCAAATACCTTTTGTTGTGGAAACCGGTCCATATAATATCCAGGTAAGGGGTACTACATTTAATGTGTTTTCCTATTCCGGATCAAGCCTTTTTGAAACAGACCTGTTAACAGGTAAAATTGAAGTATCCAACCGTTACCAGGCCGATGAAATAATTATAATGCAACCGGAAGATAAAGTTTTTTCAGATGGTACACGGCTGATTAAGACCGCTTCCGACTTTGCCAATGAAGAAGACCGGAAAAACGGGATCGTTACTTTCCAGAACAAACCATTAGCTGAAATCCTGAAACATCTTTCCCTTTGGTATGATATTCAGTTTGATATAAAAAACGGTATCGATGAAGATATGCCGATATCCGGTAAATTCAGTCAGAGTGACGACATTAATAATATAATGAGGGCCCTACGCGGCGTACATGCTTTTCGTTTTAAAGAAACAGACCAAAAAAGAATAGAGATTTATTAAACTATATTTTTAATTATCAAATGAAGCCCAATGCAAAAAAGAATAAACAAGCATATAGTAGATACAACATGATCTGATTACTATCTTTTTAATTTTCAATTCACCAAACTTTATTAATCTTAAATTAAGTCTAATTATGATTTTAGGAAAACATTTAAAATCAATCGCTAAAATCGCGGTTGCTTACTTGTTGGCGGCTACATCTCCTATCCATGCCACCCATCCGAACTTTCCGAACCGGATTGTTCAAATCCTCCAGACGGATCTATCGGTAATAGAGCTTATTAAGAACATTGAGCAACAAACCGGTTATCTGTTCGTGTACAATGAAAAAGATATCGACCTGAATCAACAGGTCCGTGTCAGTAATCAGGAGAAATCAGTAGAAGAAACTTTGCGCAATGCTTTTTCGGCTACGGATATCAACTACTCTTTCAGTGAGAATTATATTTCACTTCGTAAAAAATCGCTTTCCGATCCTTCCGATAATCTCCAGCAGAACAAGAAACAGGTTACGGGTACGATTATTGATGAGTTCGGGAACTCCGTTATCGGAACCAGTATCATTGAGAAAGGAACTTCGAATGGTATCATCACCGATTTCGACGGAAATTTCAGCCTGTCTGTTTCAAATGACGCGGTTTTAGTTATAATGATTATCCGCATAATGTCCGTTGATTTATTGAACATCATATGAATGTT
>JAJPZJ010000012.1 GCA_021204405.1 Tannerellaceae bacterium
AACATTCATATGATGTTCAATAAATCAACGGACATTATGCGGATAATCATTTAGTTAATTGGCAATTGGCTGTTACTGATTTATTTTATACCTTTGAAAACATAACCAAATATATACTGTATGTTTAGCAAAGATACTTACATAGCCCGGCGGGCACAGTTAAAAAAAACCATAGGTTCCGGTTTACTCCTCTTTTTAGGAAATGATGAAAGTGGTATGAATTACGCCGACAACACCTATCATTTCCGCCAGGATTCCACTTTTCTTTATTTCTTCGGCCTTCCGTATGCAGGTTTATCTGCTATTATTGATATAGATAACAACCGGGAGATTATTTTTGGTGATGAGTTAACAATCGATGCTATTGTATGGATGGGTACCCAGCCTACTTTACGAGAAAAAAGCGAACGGGTAGGTATTACAGAAATACGGGCATCCGCAGAGCTGGAACAATATCTGAAAAAGGCCCAGCAACAGTCGCAAACCATCCATTACCTCCCACCTTACCGTGCAGAACATCAAATTAAACTTTTCAGGTGGTTAGGAATTATTCCCGGAAATGAGAAACCTTCGGTTGATTTTATTTATGGAGTTGTGAATCAACGTAACTACAAATCGGAAGAGGAGATTGCAGAGATTGAAAAGGCTTGCATCATAACTGCTGATATGCACCTTACAGCTATGCGTATGGTACGTCCGGGTATCCGGGAGTGTGAAGTAGCAGCGGCTGTTACAGAGGTTGCACAGGCGAATGATTATCAATTGTCATTCCCGGTTATTGCCACTATCAATGGGCAAACTTTACATAATCATTATCATGGGAATATGATAAAAAGCGGTGATATGTTGTTATTGGATGCAGGGGCAGAGACTCAAATGGGATATGCGGGCGATATGTCGTCTACTATTCCGGCGGATTCAACATTTACACAAAGACAGAAAGATATTTATGACATTGCGGTAGCAGCACACGAAACGGCCGTAGCGGCTCTTAAACCTGGGATCCGTTTTGAGGCAATCTATGATGAAGCCTGCAGGGTAATCATGGAAGGTCTGAAAGGGTTCGGATTTGTGAAGGGTGATCCGGTAGAAGCCGTTAAAGCCGGGGCACATGCATTGTTTATGCCTTGCGGACTGGGCCATATGACGGGATTGGATGTACATGATATGGAAAACCTGGGTGAAGTATATGTTGGTTATAACGGACGTCCTAAAAGCACACAGTTCGGACGTAAATCATTACGTTTAGGCAGGGAACTTGAACCGGGCTTCGTACTTACTATTGAGCCGGGTATCTACTTTATTCCTGAATTAATTGACCTATGGAGAAGCCAGAATAAATTTACTGAATTTATTAATTACGAGAAAGTAAGTACTTATAAAGATTTTAGTGGCATACGTAACGAGGAGGATTACCTGATTACTGAAACAGGAGCTCGTCTGTTAGGAAAGAAGATTCCTTTACGTACAGAAGAAGTAGAGGCTTTAAGATAATTTTCTACTGAAAAAGATATTCTCTTTAAAAAGAAAAAGGTATTACATTTTATATATGTAATACCTTTTTTAATAATAATCTGTTCGATCAAATGTGTTCAAGCAGTTCAGTCAACTGTTCCGGAGTGACATTTGAAGCAATAATCACTCCCTAGTCGTTAATCAAAAAATTCCGTAGTCCTTTGTATAGGGCGAAATTCTTATACAACATTGACTTTTTCCTAGTTCATCATGGAACTGATTTGTACCTTCCAGACCATCTGTTTTTACCGTCCCGGCAAAAACAGATTCCTTCTCATCCAAAGAGACTGAGTACATGGTAATCCGTTCAGAACTTAATTTATTAACTTCATTCCATAATTGCACATTGCGCACTCTTGATGCTGCGTCATATACGGCCCAGAAATTCAGTAATGTGTAACGGCCGGAATGATTTTGGAAATCGAATTCACTTCCATTTCCTAAAGACTCTATTCTCGGAGCAATATCACCCGGATTTGATCCCACGGTAAAGGTTGCCTTGTCTGAGCCAGCCGACATTACGGATAAAGCAACTATACCCAGGAGAACATAAGTTCTTACTTTCATAATGTAATTTTTACGTTAGACTTAATCGGAGCAATAGATTTTCGGTGATAAAAAAATTAAGCTTACTAATGGATCTTTTTGTACGGTTAAACGGCTCCGACTCCTGATTTTCAGGATATATAACAATATCCATGCCTTCACTAAAGCCTGGATTTAGTTGTTATAGCGACTGCAAATATAAAGGGAAATTTAGTTAACACCCAAACATTCCCGGCACTTTTTTTCAATTTTGCAAGATTTTTTATCTGTTTTATTGCATCTTTCACGTAAAATTCACATGTTTTACAACACAAAATAAAAATTATGATTTGTAAGGAGGAGGTACGGGCATTCCCTCTTTAACATATTCATCATATACTACGGATGGGTGATCTTTCGGAGAGGTAAGATTATATTCCTCGCTGAAATTATCACGTCTGAAATTTTCAACTTCATATTTTCCGTACTATAATTCCGAAGCGTTTCTTCCTTATTCCCAGTAAGAGTGCTTTCAAACACCAAAGAATCCAGGATATTCATTCTCGGAGTAATCTTTGGTAAGAGTGTTTGTTCCAACAAGCCACGGTAGGCTCCGATATATTCACATACTGTTATATCTCCTTTATCTACTATCCGATAGGTATAGTTAGACCAGGCAGTACGGATATGGATCTCCTTTTCCCAAATATCAATGGAGGCTTTAGAATTGAAATGAGGATCTTTGATGGTAACCCTTTGCAGGCCGGGAGCTTTTTCATGTAAAGCTGTTTGCCACTTCTCTGAGTTGAGAATTTCAGCAATAATCTCAGGTAATTTTTCTTTTATCTCAAATTGTATTTTCATTATGTTTGTCTGCCTGTCAGGACTTATTAAGGTAGCCGGGTTCTATTTTCTACATTACCTCTATCAACATAACACCATAAATATAAAAAAGTTCCTCATTCCACTTACATTTTAGTAGATCTTTTTACCTTTGTCTAATAAAATAAATCATCTTTATCATGGAACACAAAGACGAAATAATCCTGATCAACATAAACGGTACAGACCGTCCGGGTGTGACAGCTGCACTTACAGAAATTCTAGCAAAACATAATGCTTCTATTCTTGATATTGGCCAAGCGGGTATCCACGAAAACCTTTCTCTGGGTATCCTTTTTCAAAGCGATGAAGGTCGTTCGGGCAATATTATGAAAGAATTGCTTTTTAAGAGCTATGAACTGGATGTTAATATACGTTTTAACCCTATTACTAATGAGGAATATAGCAAATGGGTTGGAATGCAGGGAAAGAACCGTTACATCATTACCATATTAAGCCGCAAACTTACAGCAAAACAAATTGAAAGCATCACACATATTATTGCGGAACAGGGAATGAATATTGATGCTATTAAACGCCTTACCGGACGTGTCCCCTTAGATGAGAATGAACGTACACCAAAGGCCAGTGTTGAGTTCTCTGTACGTGGTACTCCTAAAGATAAGGTGGAAATGCAATCCAAGTTTCTGGAAATATCTGCTAAATGTGAAATGGATATCTCTTTCCAGGAAGAAAGTATGTTCCGCCGGATGCGCCGTCTGATCTGTTTTGATATGGATTCCACACTTATTGAAACAGAGGTTATCGACGAACTGGCTATTAAAGCTGGTGTTGGCGAGCAAGTTAAAGCAATCACAGAAGCTGCCATGCGGGGAGAAATTGATTTTAACGAAAGTTTCCGTCAGCGTTGTGAACTTTTGAAAGGGCTGGACGTATCGGTTATGCAGGAAATTGCAGAAAACTTACCTATTACTGAAGGGGTTGACCGCCTGATGCGCATACTGAAAAGGGTTGGATTTAAAATTGCAATCTTGTCAGGGGGATTTATGTATTTCGGTAACTATCTTAAACAGAAATATAATATCGATTATGTATACGCCAATGAACTTGAAGTAGAAAACGGTAAACTTACCGGCCGGCATGTGGGTGATATTGTAGATGGAAAACGTAAAGCCGAACTACTAAGATTGATCGCACAGGTAGAAAATGTAGATATACGTCAAACCATCGCCGTTGGTGATGGTGCAAATGACCTCCCTATGATTAGTATTGCCGGATTAGGAATTGCCTTCCATGCCAAACCCAAAGTAAAAGAAAATGCTGAACAATCTATCTCAACTCTGGGGCTGGACGGGATCCTTTATCTTTTGGGTTATAAAGATTCTTATTGGGATGAACAATTAAATTAATATAGTAAAAAATGGTAAAACACGTTGTCATGTTCAAGCTGATTCCGTTTGAAACGGAAGAAGCAAAACAAAATAAATTGGAAGAGATTAAAACCTCACTGGAAGCCTTAAAAGATAAAATTGAGGTATTACATCATATTCAGGTTGATTTCAATTGCAACCCTGCTGAAACCTGGGATTTGATTCTTACCACTGAATTAGACTCTCTGGAAGCAGTTTCAATTTATGCGAATCATCCCGCTCATGTTGCTATATCCAAAGACCTTATTGGCCCGGTAAAAGCAGACAGGGCTTGTGTGGATTACGAATATTAATCTGTCGAAATGAAAGATTTCTCCATTGAAGAGAAAACAAAATTGGCTATTGAGTTATTTGAAACAGGTCATAACTGTGCACAATCAGTATTTATGGCCTATGCAGATGTATTTAATCTGGAGCCGGAACTGGCAGCAGCACTATCCGTAGGATTTGGGGGCGGCATGGGTCGTATGCGTGAAATTTGCGGAGCTGTTAGCGCTATGGCTATGATAGCAGGACTAAAATATCCTGTAGCCGATAATAATAACAGGGAGCAGCGAACACGAACATATGCAGCTGTACAGGAGATGGCAAACCGTTTCAAAAAGTGCAACAACACAATTATTTGTCGTGAATTACTTAAAAGTGTTGCAGGAAAAGATACATCACCGACTCCGGAAATGCGTTCGGCACAATACTATTCCAAACGCCCTTGTACACGTCTGGTTGCAGATGCCGCCTACATTACAGGAAAAATAATAAAAGAAGAAACAGACTGGTAGCCGTTTCAGGCTATCAGTTTTATCTGGGCTATATATCCTAACGTACGTATTTCCTGAAAAAGATCCATATAGGAAGCATGTTCCTTTACATTTACCCTGTAAGTGATTATCGACCTATTTTCTTCATATAAAAGTTCAAACGATACACTCACAATATATATCCCACGCGACTCCAGGATTTTTCTAATCTCTTTTAACTCCGGATTATCTGTTGTACAGGTGATTGTTAATATCTTATTTACTCCACTCACAAATACTCTCTTTTCCATATTTTCTACACTTACCAGTACAAATACTGTAAAAAGCGTAGTAATAAATGCCGGTATATACATGCCAGCACCTACGGCTAATCCTATGACTGCTATCATCCAGATACAGGCAGCTGTTGTTAAGCCATGAATACTTCCACGTCCCTGAATAATAGCACCGGCTCCCAGAAAGCCAATACCGGTAAGTACCTGGGCGGCAATCCGACCTGGGTTACCGTTTAGAAAATGAGGATAACATTGTGAAATCCAGATAGAGATCAACATAGCTGCCGTAGATCCCATACAGATCAGGGTAAAAGTCCTTACACCGGCTTCACGACGCTGGCTCTGCCGTTCAAAACCCACTATGACTCCCAGGAGAAAACTAATAAATAGCTTAAAAGCTGCCGTATAAGGAGTAATAGTTATATCGTGAGCCAACTGATTAATATAATCGATCATAGGTGTTCCTTTTATACTTATATACACAATATAACAGATTATTGGTCATTTTTACCATAACAGACATAAAAAGGCAGAGATTATATTCCCTGCCTTTCCTGTATTTATATAAAATACTTATCAGATTTCCAAAGCGCCGATTAATTCTTGTACCGAAGCAAATCCATGCCGGTCGCAATATTCATTTATCCCTTCTACTGTTTTTACGGAGGCAGCAGGATCAACAAAATTATAGGTTCCGATCTGTATGGCAGTAGCTCCGGCCAGCATAAATTCAACAGCATCTTTCCAGTTCGAAATCCCTCCCAAACCGATAACCGGAATCTTTACAGCTTTATAGGTTTGCCATACCATCCGCAAAGCAACAGGCTTAACAGCAGGTCCTGAAAGACCACCGGTTATTGTAGATAAAACAGGTTTTCTTTTCTCGGCATCTATAGCCATTCCCAGCATGGTATTAATCAGCGAAACGGCGTCGGCACCTTCTGCTTCTACCGCCCGGGCTATTTCTGTAATATCGGTCACATTCGGAGAAAGTTTTACAATAAGCTGCTTTTGGTAAACCTTTCTCACCGCCTTCACAACTTCTGCGGCACCTGCACAGGTAACTCCAAAAGCCATTCCTCCCTGTTTCACATTCGGGCATGAAATATTCAGCTCTATAGCCGGTATATGATCCAGTCCGGCTATCTTTTCCGCACAAGCTACATACGATTCTATAGACGAACCGCTTACATTCACGATCATATGCGTATCGATATCTTTTATCTGCGGATAAATTGTGGATGCAAAATACTCAGCTCCTTTATTTTGTAATCCTACGGCATTTAACATGCCGGAAGGAGTTTCAGCCATACGTGGGTACAAATTTCCTTCCCGGTGTTCGATGGTTGTACCTTTAACAATAATTCCTCCCAGAGAAGATATATCGATGAAATCAGCATATTCAAGCCCATAACCAAATGTTCCGGATGCGGTCATGACTGGATTTTTCAGTTCTAATTTTCCTATATTTACTTTTAAATCTGCCATGTTAACTCTTTGATATTAAAAACAGGTCCTTCCGTACATACACATACGTGTCCCTGTTCCGTTTTTTCTACACAACATAAACAAGCTCCTATACCACAGGCCATGGTATTTTCAAGCAAAACTTCACAGAAAATATCTTCCCTGGCTGCATACTTAGCTACTGCAACCATCATCGGTTTAGGCCCACAGGTATAAATACGGTCGAACCGGATAGACGATAAAAGGGAATGACTGGTTACATAGCCGGTTTCTCCCAATGAGCCGTCTTCAGTAGTTACATGTAATGTACCGATTGCACTGAATGCTTCCCGTTGTAATACATCCTCTTTGGAACGGGCTCCTAAAAGAAACTCAGGAGCAAAACCAGCCTCTTTCAATTTAGCACCCATGTAAAGGAGAGGGGCTGTACCCACACCGCCACCAACCAATAAAATCTTTTGGCTTCCCGAAGTAATCTCCGGCATGGTAAACCCATTCCCCAGAGGCAACATAACATTCACACGGCAACCTTCCGTTAAAGTTGCCAACTGGCGTGTTCCGTCACCTGTAAGTTGTATAAGTAGCCATAATTCATTCTTCTTCCTATCTACATAATTAATAGAAATAGGACGACGCAGGAATGTCGTAGGCGAGTTATCTACCCGGACCTGTACAAACTGTCCGGGCAACATTTCCGGCAAGGTACTTTCAGAGGTTAATTTTAACAGGCAGTAATTTTCGTGAGGACGGCAGTTTTCCGTAACTACCAAATCTACAATATACTTCTTCATATAATATGATTACTCAATTCTGTATACAAAGATACATTAATATTATAATGCAGTACAAGCAATATATCGTCAGTCTTTTTTATTTTTTTCCGTGGTAAAGGTTTCAAAGGTGTTATCTGAGTAAAATATCATTATTTTAGAAACTTTTCTTTCCGGTCTTTCTATAGGTATAACAGACTGATATATTGCATTTTTAATGCCACTTTCGGGTATTTTTACCTTCATTTCCTGCCCATATTCGGAACCAATCGGAGAATCTTGTTGAATAATCGCCGTATTTTTAAATAAATCAGGTTCAATAGAAGGGGTATGATCACGTAACATATGGCCTTTACCAAAAAGTAACCAGTCGGAGTCTATGCTATTAAATCTTTCCAAGATTTTTGTTAACACATCCAGGCTAGGATTATTTCTTCCTGATATAATATGCGACATAGCTGAGCGCTGAATACCAATCGTTTCTGCAAATTTAGAAGGTGTAAGCCCTTCACGCTCCATTATTTTTATTATGCGATCCTTCATTATTATAACATTAGTAAAAAATGGTCAAATATACTGCCAATATGACGTTTTCATATTTGTAAATACTCTTTTTGTAACGGATACAAATATAAACAAATAATTTAATTTTGACAATTTACATTTATAAAGAACATGGTTTACAACTCTATATAACACACGGTATATTTGTAAACCAAATCTTGTAACATTTTTATCAACCAAAGAAACAGATATAAATAAGAACTTTATAAAAAGAAATTATTTTACTAGTTTACAATACATTATATTATATTCATTCACATAAAAGAACTGATTTTTTTTACAAAAATATCATTTAAAGACCTTGTTATTAATGTATATCATCAATAAAAATAAATAATTCTCTGAGTTATTTATTTTTATTGCTTAATATTTGATTTTTATAATGCTTTACATTTATAAATGTATTAGTAAACATCTTTCCTATTCTTTTACTGTTTACGGAAATAAAACGAACACATTTGTAATCTTGTAATCAAATATTGAAAAACAAGTGTATACATTTACATCTGTAACATCTATTCTGAAGTTTACAAAATTATATTTATGGATTATTAGAAATATTTCTCGTGACAAAATGACTTGAATATAGATTTAATCTCTATTCAAAAAAATATAAATAGAAAAGTAAATAGGATGAGAAAGAATTCGGGTAATATTTCCGAATAAGGTTACAGATGAAAACAAATATTGCATTCTCAAGAGGGTATTTTTACCTTACACCCTTTAATTCAATAGGTTATATGAATTTTATCCGGAGCAAATTGTAAACTATCCGGAAGAATTAAGAACTAAAAGTATATTTTAGTGCAAAATTTTATAAACGAGCTCTTTCAACAATTCACCATCATTTACAGAAGTATTCTCTACTCCTTTTGAACGGGCATCAGTAGTACGGATCTCACTTATCAAATTAAAAACTTTCATGGCAGGATAATTTTTCAATCCGATTTGATAGTCTTTTACCTGAAAAGAATTTCTTAATCCGAGGGCAGTCATCAATCCGCTTTCAGAACGATCTTTTGCATAATAGCAGATAAGTAGGTTGGAAAAATAATTAAAAAGAACAGGAAGGGTTACCTGGATCGGGTTATTTTTCGGATTATTTTTAAAATAATTGATGATACGGTTAGCTTTGAGGACATCCCTGTTTGCTATAGCTCTTAATAGCTCATAGTTATTGTATTCTTTGCTAACCCCTACATTTTCCTCTACCAGACCGGCAGTAATGCGATTTAAGCCCTTTTCCGGTAGAATGATAGAGAGTTTATCCAATTCTTTATTTAAACGGTTTAAATCGTTTCCCAGGAAGTCTGCCAGCATCTGGGCAGCTTTCTGGTCAACTCCGATTCCACGTTGCTGCATTAACGAAACAATAAACCCCGGTATTTTATATTCCGGAACTTTTTTAGATTCGTATAAAACCCCATTCGTTTCTATAGCTCCGGCAAGTGCTTTCCTCCTGTCCAGCAGCTTAAATTTATAATTGATTACCAGTATGGTTGAGGCCAGTGGATTTTTCACATAGTTAGCCAGCAATTCCATATCCCGTACATGCTGTGCTTCACGTACCACGACTAACTGGTATTCCGACATCATAGGAAAGCGGCGGGCAGCATTTATTATAGCAGCAGCATTCACATCCGCACCATAGAGAATGACCTGGTTGAAATCACGTTCGCTTTCCCCCACCACAGAATTAACCAGTAATTCGGTAATCCTGTCCATAAAATAGGGTTCGTCGCCCATCAGGAAATATACAGGCTGGAAATTACGTGCCGCAATGTTCCGGGATATTTCTTCAAATGTCTGCTCTTTTTTGGCCATATATTTACCAGCTAAAACGAATGTGACTAATCGTTCTCTTTCCTTTTATGATTTGTTGCAAGGTCTGGACACCTAAATTGACGTGTTCGGGGGCAAATTTTTAGTTACCATCCGGTCGCTCTCTTCTGTTTTCACCCCATCTTCTTCCAAGGGTTTATCAGAGATCATCAACAAGGCACCAATAGGGATTTTATTGGCAAAACCGGCTGTAAACAAAGTGGCGGTTTCCATATCAATTCCTGTTGCATGGGTCTTATGCAGATACTCTTTAAAATTAGAACCATACTCCCAGATACGCCGGTTGGTGGTATAAACCGTTCCTGTCCAGTAATCTTTTCCCTGCTCACTTATCGCCGATGAAATAGCATGCAATAAAGAAAAAGCCGGCAACGAAGGAACTTCCGGTGGCAAGTAGTCATTGGATGTACCTTCACCCCGGATCGCTGCGATAGGCATCACGTAATCTCCCAGGTTATTGGCTTTTTTAAGTCCGCCGCATTTCCCTAAAAACAGTACGGCTTTCGGAGAAATGGCCGACAGCAAATCCATGATCGTTGCTGCATTGGCACTTCCCATACCAAAATTGATAATCGTAATACCATTGGCCGAAGCATTAGGCATTGAGCTTTTCAATCCGGCAATCGGGACATTAAAAAATTCAGCGAAAAGCTCCACATATTTAGTGAAGTTGGTGAGGAGTATATATTTATCAAAATCGGCCAGTTGCCGGTCTGTATAACGCGGCAACCAGTTCTCTACAATTTCTTGCTTAGTTTTCATAATTCATTACCTTTGTTGAGTGTAAATTATCTCCACTAGGGACAACAAATATAACAAATGCTTTCATTAAATTTGCCTACATATCCTGTTAAAGTTACCTATAAAGCAGGTAAACAACTGATCTTTGACCCCGTACGCCTGAAGTATGTAGCACTTACCCCGGAAGAATGGGTACGCCAGCATTTTGTTAATTACCTGGTAACGGAAAAAGGATTTCCAAAAGAATTAATTGCTAATGAAGTTTGCCTGAAATTAAATGGTATGTCCCGGCGTTGTGATACAATAGTCTACGATTGTTTTTTTAACCCCTTTGGTTATTTTGGAATATAAATCCCCCACTGTTGAGATAACAAAGGCTGTATTCGACCAGATAGCACGTTATAATATGGTTTTACGGGTGCAGTATTTAATTGTGAGTAATGGAATCAGGCATTTTTGTTGTAAAATTGATTATGAAACACAGAAATATTCCTTTTTACAGGCTATTCCTGAATATACTCATATTTCTTCAGGAAATGACAGACCAGACTGATCGGAAAATCTCTGGTTATCTTACAATGAAAACCGTTCTATCTTTGAAAATAAGGATAGTATCTATAGAATTCGTTTCGGAAACTTTATTATCCATTGATACAGCATTTTCATGCTGTAATTTAGAAAAAGATTTATCTATTTTTTTATCAAAAAACAGGGAGTAATTAATATAACTGCAAAAAAAAGACAAGATTAACGGTCTCATTCTTAATTTATTTTGATTCTATAGATGTAGATGTGTTTAAAATGAAAAATGCTGCATTATATTGCCAAAAAATAAAAAACAACTTATTCCAACAGTTAAAAAACAAGAGATAAGAAATATTCTTCTCATTTTCATATATATATAACAAAAAATGCCGGTGAAATATTTCACCGGCAT
>JAJPZJ010000131.1 GCA_021204405.1 Tannerellaceae bacterium
TTTTATAATTTCTGTACGTTATATCATAGTATCATTTTGTAAAATAGGTTTGTACTAATACTAAAAGTATTACATATGAAAAAGTTTTTTGTTTATTCTTTATTATTTGGAGCTTCTGTAATTGCTACAGCTCAAACTGCTGATTCTGTTGTTATGACAATAGGTGGTAAACCGGTAATGATTAATGAATTTTTGTTCATGGCACAGAAAAATGAAGGTGTTGATTTCTCAAATAAAAAATCACTTCAAAATTATATTGAACTATTCAAAAACTTTAAGCTAAAAGTCATAGATGCTGAAGAAATGGGGATACATCAAACTCCTTCTTTTGCGAAAGAGTATGAGAAATACCGGGCAGATCTTATTTCAGATTATATGGCTGACCGCAAAGGTGAAGAGGCAGCTGTAAGAGATGTTTATAATAGAATGTCTGAGTTGCTGGAAGTCAGTCATATTTTTTTCCCTTTGCGTGGAAACATCGTATCCAAAGATACGGTAGAAGTCTATCAGCTGGCAATGCAGGTTTATCAACGGATTAATAACGGAGAAGATTTTGAAATTGTAGGGCGTGAATTAGCTGATACAGAAAATATCGCTGTCTTTTTTGAGCATGTAACTAATTTTCAACCCATGAGAACTCCTAAAGTCTTTGAAAATGCAGTTTATAGTATGGCTCCCGGTACGATCTCCTTGCCCGTACGTTCTTCAAGAGGATTCCATATTATTAAATTACATGACCGCCGACCTAATCCCGGAACTGTTCAGGTTGCCCATATACTGGTTTCTTCCTCCGGATTAGACCTCACTACCGAAGAGAAAGAAAAAGAATTATATCAAAAAGCTCAGGATATTTATAATAGGGTTATGGCCGGGGAAAACTTTGAAGAGTTAGCTATAGCGTATTCCGGGGATAAAGGAAGTGCGGCAAAAGGTGGTATTCTGGCTCCTTTTGGTGTTGGTGAAATGGTAAAACCGTTTGAAGAAGCGGCGTTTGCTCTTACTGAGCCGGGGGAGATAGCTCCACCGGTAAAATCGCAATTTGGTTATCATATTATCAAACTTATAAATAAAAAACATATTCCCTCTTTTGAAGAGCAATGGGAGTCATTATCCCGCCAGATCCGGCAGGGCGAGCGCAATTTTGAGTATTATAAAGCTTTTGACGAACGCATGAAAGAGGTGTATGATTTTAAATTCTACCCTGACGCCTATGCGGAATTACAGGCTTTATGTGATGAGTATTTCCCGACAGATGAAACTTTTTATGAAAAAGCTAAAGAAATGGAAAAACCTCTGTTTGTTTTAAGGGATACTGTTTTTCCTCAGTCGGAGTTTGCTACCTATATACAGGTATGTCCGTTTTCTACCAAAACCTATTCTGGAGACTTCATGCAGGAGATTTTTGATCTTTTTGTCCGTGAGATTTATACTATATTTCTGAAAGAAGATTTATATACGATGTATCCTGAGATAAATTATCTGCTCCAGGAATATAGAGACGGAATGTTGCTATTTGAAATAAGTAACAGGAAAGTCTGGAATCATCCTTTTGAAGAACAGGAAGCTATTGAGCAACAATGGCTAAAAGAATTAAATACAAAATATCCGGTAATTTTGAATCAGAAAGTTATAAAGAGATTAATGAAACAATCTTAAACCGTTTGAAATGAAATATTTATTCTTCTTTTTGGGATGTATACTGCTAGGTCTGAGTTGTAAAAGAATGCAGGACACAGGTGAAGAAGAGGTTATTGTTAAGGTAAAAGATAAAATACTTTATCGCCAGGAAATTACTGCAATAATTCCCGGGCAAATTTCTTCTACCGATAGTTTTATTCTTGCGGAAAGTTATATAAAAAAGTGGATAATTGACCAACTGACTTATGAGGTAGCTAATCGTAATTTAACGGAAGAAAAGCAAGAAGTGGAACGTTTGGTTGAAGAATACCGGCAATCTTTGATAAGGCATAGATATCAGGAGCGTTTGTTGAAAGAGCGACTTTCAGGAAGTATAACTGAACAGGATAAAAGAAAATACTATGAAGACAACCAACAGAAATTTTTATTGGATAAAAATCTAATTAAAGGACTGTTTCTTAAAATTCCTAATAATGCTCCCGGTCTTGCAGAGGTAAAAAGCTGGTATCGGACGACTTCTGAGAGCTCTTTAGAAAAAATTGAGAAATATAGTTTGCAAAATGCCACAATTTATGACTATTTTTACGACTGCTGGGTTGACTTTGATGAGGTAATAGATAATATTCCTCGGCGCATACCTTCTTCCGGAGAGTTTTTGAGAAATAATAAATACATTGAGGTAGTAGATAGTACTTATGCTTATTTGCTGAATATCAATGATTTTGTTGTTGCCGGAAGTATTGCTCCCTATGAGTATGCGCAGGTGCAGATCGAAGAAATGCTGATTAATCAGCGAAAAGTAGAGTATTTGAAAAAGTTTGAAGACGATTTGTATAACGAAGCAGTGAAAAAAGGAACGGTCGAGTTTTATACTCAGCCGTAAAATATAGATTTTAAGAGTAAAACAGGATGAAAAAGATTTGGACAGCTATTTTTCTGAGTTTCCTAGTTTGTGTTACATATGCACAACAGAACGTTGTTGATGAGATCGTATGGGTAGTAGGCGATGATGCTATATTGCGTTCCGATATAGAGACACAGCGCTTGTATATGTTGAGTGAGAATCAACGCTTTGATGGCGATCCGAATTGTATAATACCGGAACAGATGGCTATACAAAAACTTTACCTCAACCAGGCTAAGATCGATAGTATAGAGGTAAGTGAAAGCCAGATTATTCAGGAAGTAGATCGTTGGATCAATAATGCCATCAATCAGATTGGCTCCCGGGAAAAGCTGGAAAAGTATTTTAATAAAAAACTTTCCCAGATTAAGGAGGAGCGTAAAGAAGTAATGCGCGAACAACAAATTGTGCAGCAGATGCAGCGGGAATTAGTAGGTGATATCAAATTAACACCTTCGGAAGTACGCCGGTTTTATAATGAAATTCCCAAAGATAGCTTACCCAATATTCCTACTACAGTAGAAGTTCAGATTGTAACCTATGAACCCAATATATCATTTGAAGAAACAGATGCTATAAAGGCCCGTTTACGTGATTTTACCGAACAAATCACTAGTGGGAAAATGGAGTTTTCTACTTTGGCCCGTTTGTATTCTGAAGATTATGAATCTGCAAAACGTGGTGGAGAGTTAGGGTTTATAGGGAAAGGACAATTACTGCCTGAATTTGCAAATGTGGCATTTAATCTGAGTGATCCTAAGCGTGTATCTCAGATCGTGCAGACAGAATATGGCTATCATATCATCCAGTTGATAGAAAAAAGAGGAGATCGTATCAATTGCCGGCATATCCTATTAAAACCGAAAGTCTCAGAAAAAGAGTTGGCAGATGCAACTGTCAAACTGGATTCTTTATATAATGATTTGCAGGCTGATAAATTCTCGTTTGAGGAAGCTGCCATATTTATCTCTTATGATAAAGATACACGCAACAACAAAGGCTTGATGGTAAACCAAAATTATGAAAGTAATAATTATGGTACACCTAAATTTGAGATGCAGGAACTTCCTCAGGAAATAGGAAAGGTTGTGTATAACATGGAAGTGGGTGATATCTCAAAACCTTTCACTATGATCACGGATAAACAAAAAGAGGTAGTTGCTATTGTTAAGCTGAAAGCCAGGACAGAAGCACATAAAGCAAATTTGTCGGATGATTACCAGGCTTTAAAAATGCTTGTTGAAAATAGAAAACGGGAAGAACTTTTGAATGATTGGGTGAAAAAGAAACAAAAAACTACTTATGTTAGAATAAGTGAGGGGTGGGGAGGATGTGATTTTCAATATCCCGGCTGGATTAAAGAATGAAGCTAATTTATAATTTATTTCTTTTCCTATTCTTTGCCCTTGGGACACTTGCGGTAGAGGCACAAACTGTAGATTCAACCGAAATGAAAACTACCCGGGTGCATCTGGAGCATGCGAATGTATTGTCTTTTGACAGGGAACGAAATCCGGATGCACAAATATTAAATGGAGATGTGATTTTCAGGCATGATAGTTCATATATGTATTGTGATAGTGCATATTTTTATGAAATGTCTAATTCTCTGGAAGCATTTAGTAATGTGCGGATGGAGCAGGGAGATACCTTATTTGTATATGGAAACTATCTTTTTTATGATGGGAATTCACAAATCGCTTATCTGCGTGAAAATGTACGAATGGAGAATGGAGAAGTAACTCTGTTTACAGATAGCCTTAATTATGACCGTGTAGCCGATATCGGCTATTATTTCGAAGGGGGACTGATTGTAGATACGGAAAATGAGCTCTCTTCTTTTTATGGACAATATTCGTCGGCAACTAAGCTGGCTATTTTTAATGATAGTGTTCAGTTAGATAATCCGGAATTTGTCTTGTACTCTGATACGTTGCATTACCAAACAGATACAAAGCTGGCAACTATACTGGGCCCCTCTGTAATTGTTTCTGATAGTGCTACAGTATATTCATCAAGAGGGTGGTATGATACAAGTAATGAATATGCTCTTTTATTAGATCGTTCACAGGTAGTATCGGGAACACGGATTTTAACAGGTGATTCTATTCTCTATAATCAATACATCGGGTTTGGTGAAGCTTTTGGAAATATGTGTTTGGAGGATACGATTCAGAAGGTTATTCTGGAAGGAGAGTATGGGTTTTATAATGAACGTACTGAATATGCATTTACTACAGATAGTGCCCGCTTTCTGGAATTCTCACAGGGGGATACGCTTTATTTGCATGGAGATACTTTAAAAATGGTTACACTTGAACCGGATAGCCGTGAAATCACAGCTTACTATGGAGTTCGGTTTTATCGTACAGACCTACAAGGAGTTTGTGATTCTATGCAGTTTGATACTCGTGATTCTGTATTATATATGTATACCGAACCGATTCTGTGGAATGAGGAGTACCAAATATATGGAGATACTATATTAATATTTTTAAATGATAGTGCCATTGATTATGCCCATGTGCAGCAATTTGCATTTGCTATACAGCAAATAGATTCTACTTCTTATAATCAACTTAAAGGGAATGATTTGAAAGCCTTTTTTACTGGGAATGAGGTGCGGCAAATTGATATATCAGGGAATGCAGAGTCTATCTTTTATCCGATAGAAGATGATGGGACAATGATAGGGTTAAACCAAACTCAAAGTAGTTATCTTTCCATGTGGATTCAGGAAGGGAAATTAGAGAAACTAAAATTATGGCCGGCATCCCAGGGGGTATTAACGCCTATCCCTGATTTGCAACCTGATCAGAAAACATTAGCCGACTTTTTTTGGTTTGATTATATACGTCCTCTGAATAAGGATGATATTTTTGATGTAAGGAAAAGAAAAGCAGAAGATATGCTAAAAAGAAGTAATAAATTTGTACATTAGTAACGTGTTTGTAATTTAAATTAAAGTTTTATGGCACTTTTCTCATTTTATAATGTACGGAAGCCCCGGCAGTTTGATCATAAACCGATTTATTATGATCCACGTAAGGAGGCTATGGAAGAAAGAGTACGAAAAATTAAACGTGAAATGGGAGTAGAAGAACCGGAAGAGGAATACAAACCTCAAATTAAAGGTACTTTTATTGAAGGAACTTCCCATTTAAAAAAGAGCCGTATCAAAGGCGATGATTCACGAAGTCGTACTTATAGAAATGTTAAATTGTTAGTTGCACTTGCTGTCCTGGTCGTATTATTTTGGTATTTATTTTTTTAAATGAGCGATATAATTCATTTATTACCGGATAGTATAGCTAATCAGATAGCGGCTGGTGAAGTTATTCAGCGACCTGCGTCGGTTGTAAAGGAGCTAGTCGAAAATGCAGTCGACGCAGGTGCTAACCATATACAGGTTAATATAAAAGATGCCGGACGAACCCTTATCCAGGTTATTGATAATGGAAAAGGTATGTCTGAGACAGATGCCCGGATGGCTTTTGAGAGACATGCGACTTCTAAAATAACCGTTGTAGATGATCTCTTTTCTCTTCGTACTATGGGATTCAGAGGAGAGGCGCTCGCTTCAATAGCAGCTGTTGCCCATGTAGAATTAAAGACACGTTTAAAAAATAATGAATTAGGAACTGTACTTGTGATGGCAGGTTCGGTTTTACAATCAATTGAGCCGGTAGCTTGCAGTGAAGGAAGTGTCTTTTCTGTAAAAAATCTATTTTATAACGTTCCTGCAAGACGTAAATTCCTAAAATCGAATGAAACGGAATTTCGTAATATAATTACGGAGTTTGAGCGCATAGCGTTAGTTAACCCTCAGATTTCTCTTTCCTTATATCATAATGATACTGAAATATATAATCTTCCTGAATCGAGTTTAAGACAACGTATTGTTAACGTTTATGGGAAAAATTTGAATCAGAAATTATTATCTGTCGATGCACAAAGTTCTATGGTAATTATTTCAGGATTTGTCGGTAGGCCTGATTCGGTTAAAAAGAGAGGTGCCCTTCAGGCTTTTTTTGTAAATGGGCGTTTTATGAAACATCCCTATTTTCATAAAGCTGTTATGCAGGCTTATGATCAATTGATCCCTCCTGGAGAACAACCTAATTATTTTATTTATTTCACGCTTGATCCTTCATCGATAGATGTAAATATCCATCCTGCCAAAACAGAGATCAAGTTTGAGAATGAACAACCCATCTGGCAGATACTGATGGCTGCAACACGGGAAGCTCTGGCTAAATCAAGCGCAATTCCTTCTATTGACTTTGATAAGGAAGGTTCTATTGATATACCTGTTTATAGTCCTTTGCAGGAGAAGCCGGTTTTGGAAATGCCCTCTGTACAGGTAAATACAAATTATAACCCTTTTGATTCTATTACCGGTAGCGGACAGAGTTTTAGTACGGGAATAAATACTTCTAAAGAGTTTGATTGGCAAAAACTATATAATGATTTTGATAAGGATCGGGAGAAACTGGTAGAACAAGGAAAAAGCCTTCCGGATAATTTCTTACAAGATATGAACGGGGTGTTTGATTTTGCCGGAAGTGAATATTTACAGGAGACTACAACATTCTGTTTCCAGTTAAAGGAGCGCTATATTATTACTTTTTTAAAATCCGGTTTGGTTATTATTGATCAACATCGTGCACATACCCGTATTCTATTTGACCGATATATAGCCAATTATAAAAATCAAAAGAGTGCATCTCAACAGCTACTTTTCCCGGCTATTATAGAATTTACTTCTGCTCAAGTTGTTATACTCCCTACCTTACTCCCTGCTTTTGCGCAAATCGGTTTTGATCTGGCAGACTTAGGAAATAACTCTTATGCAATAAATGGATTACCTGCTGGGGTTGAAAATATGGATTCGGTAAAACTCATAAAAGAAATAGTTGAAAAAGCTATAGAAAAAAACAGTTCCGTTAAAGAAGAAATTAATGAGTTTTTAGCTTATTCGCTGGCGCGTGTAACCGCTATACCATATGGAAAGAGATTAAGTTTTGAGGAAATGGATGATATAATTGCAAAACTATTTTCTTGTACTGACCATCATCTTACCCCCGATGGAAAACCTATCATTTCTATTCTTACTGAAGATGAGTTAAATAGACGATTCAAATAGTTTCACAAAACGGTTGTGTAAATAATGTTAAATATTGTAATTTCCTGCAAATCACCCCTTGGTAAACGAGAACAAATGTGTAACTTTGTGCCGCTTTTAGCTGTAAAAGTGCCTAAATGTACGTGTAACTAATTGGTTTTACGTGATTAATGGCTGACTTTACAACCTAAAATATAAAAGAAAAAATAATTATAACAATACATTCAAAGTTTAAAAAAAGAAAGAAATGCCTACAATTCAGCAATTAGTTAGAAAAGGAAGGGAAACTTTGGTGGTGAAAGGTAAATCACCTGCACTGGACGCATGTCCTCAGAGACGTGGTGTTTGTGTACGTGTTTACACTACAACCCCTAAAAAACCTAACTCAGCAATGCGTAAAGTAGCAAGGGTACGTTTAACTAACGGTAAAGAGGTAAACTCTTATATTCCGGGAGAAGGTCACAACTTACAGGAACACTCAATTGTGTTAGTTCGTGGTGGTCGTGTGAAAGACCTGCCAGGGGTACGTTATCACATCGTACGTGGTACTTTAGATACTGCCGGAGTGAATGGTCGCACCCAGAGACGTTCCAAATATGGAGCTAAACGTCCAAAACCAGGGGCAGCACCAGCAAAAGGTAAAAAATAAGATTACCCTTTCAAACTGAGATTTTAAATTAAGTATTAAAGCTGGTTTGAGTTATTGGCTAGGCTATAGGTTGAGTAAATGGTTCGGCGGAACCGTTGAAGATTACAAAAGGCAACCAAGAACAAAAACAAAATTTTTGAAAACAAATGAGAAAAGCAAAACCAAAGAAAAGACAGGTGTTACCAGATCCTGTTTTCGGTGATGTTAAGGTTACGAAATTCGTTAACCATTTAATGTATGATGGCAAGAAAAATACTGCCTTCGAAATTTTCTATTCCGCTTTGGAAACTGTAAAGGCAAAACTGCCTAACGAAGAAAAATCTGCTCTCGAAATTTGGAAAGCTGCACTCGACAATATTACTCCTCAGGTCGAAGTGAAATCACGCCGTGTTGGTGGTGCTACTTTCCAGGTACCTATTGAAATCCGTCCTGATCGCAAAGAATCTATCTGTATGAAGAATCTTATTATTTATGCTCGCAAGAGAGGTGGTAAGACTATGTCTGATAAATTATCAGCAGAGATTGTTGATGCATTTAACAACCAGGGTGGTGCATTCAAAAGAAAAGAAGATATGCACCGTATGGCTGAAGCTAACCGTGCATTCGCTCACTTTAGATTTTAATAAGCAATAAGGAAAAAATGGCAACAAAAGCTGACGAATTATTAAAATACACCAGAAATATCGGTATCATGGCACACATTGATGCCGGAAAGACTACGACCTCAGAGCGTATTCTTTTCTATACCGGTTTAACTCACAAAATCGGTGAGGTGCATGATGGTGCTGCAACAATGGACTGGATGGAACAGGAGCAGGAGCGTGGTATTACTATTACATCTGCTGCAACTACTACATTCTGGAACTATGCAAATGATAAATATAAAATCAATTTGATTGACACTCCGGGTCACGTTGACTTTACTGTAGAGGTAGAGCGTTCATTACGTATCCTGGATGGTGCTGTTGCTGCATTTTGTGCTGTAGGTGGTGTAGAGCCTCAATCAGAAACTGTATGGCGTCAGGCTGATAAATATAATGTACCCAGAATTGGCTATGTAAACAAAATGGACCGTTCAGGTGCTAACTTCTATGAAGTAGTACGTCAGGTTAAAGATGTTTTGGGTGCAACTTCTTGTCCGATCCAGATTCCTATCGGTGCGGAAGAAAAATTCCAGGGAGTAGTTGACCTGGTAAAAATGAAAGCTATCTTCTGGCATGATGAAACAATGGGTGCGGAATATAGTATAGAAGATATACCTGCAGAATTACAGGCTGAAGCAGAAGAGTGGAGAGATAAAATGCTTGAAGCTATAGCTGAATGTGATGATGCAATTATGGAGAAATACTTTGACGATCCTTCTACTATTACAGAGGAAGAAATCATGGTGGCTATCCGTAAAGGTACAATTGCTATGCAGATCAATCCAATGATTTGTGGCTCTTCCTTTAAAAATAAAGGTGTACAGACTCTCCTGGATGCTGTTTGTGCTTATCTTCCCAGCCCGGCTGATACCTCAGCTATCGAAGGTACTGATCCTGACGATTCAGAAAAAATAATTACCCGCAAACCATTACATGAAGAACCTCTTACTGCATTGGTATTTAAGATTGCAACTGACCCATATGTGGGACGTCTTTGCTTCTTCCGTGTATATGCCGGACAAATAATGGCTGGTTCCTATGTATATAATACAAGGTCAGGTAAAAAAGAACGTATTTTCCGTCTTTTCCAAATGCACTCCAATAAACAGAATCCAATGGAAATGATTGGGTGTGGTGATATAGGTGCTGGTGTAGGATTCAAAGATATACGTACAGGTGATACCCTGTGTGATGAAGGACATCCTATTACCTTGGAGTCAATGGAATTCCCTGAGCCTGTTATCGGTATCGCAGTAGAACCTAAGACACAGAAGGATTTAGATCGTCTGGGTATAGGATTAGCTAAACTTGCCGAAGAAGATCCAACATTCCGTGTACAGATGAATGAAGATACAGGCCAGACTGTAATTAGTGGTATGGGTGAGCTTCACCTGGATATCATTATTGATCGTCTGCGCAGAGAGTTTAAGGTTGAATGTAACCAGGGACGTCCTCAGGTAACTTATAAAGAGGCAATTACTCAATCCGTTGAGTTGCGTGAAGTTTATAAGAAGCAGTCGGGTGGTCGTGGTAAATTTGCTGATATCATTGTTCGTGTTGAACCTGCAGATGCAGGGTTTGAAGGTACTCTTCAGTTTGTCGACGAAGTAAAAGGAGGGAATGTTCCTAAAGAATTTATTCCTTCTGTTCAGAAAGGTTTCGAGAAGGCAATGAAAAATGGTGTGCTGGCTGGCTATCCGTTAGACCAATTGAAAGTAACTCTTATCGATGGTTCATATCACCCGGTTGACTCTGATCAATTGTCTTATGAGATTTGTGCTATTCAGGCGTTTAAGCATGCTTCTGAAAAAGCTGCTCCGGTATTAATGGAACCGATTATGAAGATTGAAGTAGTAACTCCGGAAGAGAGTATGGGTGATGTGATCGGCGACTTAAACAAACGTCGTGGTCAGGTAGAAGGTATGGAAACAAGCCGTACCGGTGCCCGTATCGTGAAAGCTAAAGTTCCTTTGGCAGAAACATTTGGATATGTAACCGCATTACGTACTATTACTTCAGGACGTGCAACTTCTTCTATGGTGTTCTCTCATTATTCGGAAGTATCTTCTTCAATTGCTAAGCAAGTATTGACAGAAGCGCAGGGCCGTGTTGATTTGATCAAATAATTTAGAAACATATAAATAAATATGAGCCAAAAGATCAGAATTAAATTAAAGTCTTACGATTATTCGCTGGTAGATAAATCTGCCGAGAAGATTGTAAAGACGGTAAAGGCTACAGGTGCGGTAGTTAGCGGTCCGATACCTCTGCCTACGCATAAGCGTATTTTTACTGTGAACCGTTCGACTTTCGTAAACAAAAAGTCACGTGAGCAGTTTGAACTCTCTTCTTATAAGAGATTAATTGATATTTATAGCTCAACTGCAAAAACAGTTGATGCACTGATGAAACTGGAATTACCCAGTGGAGTTGAAGTTGAAATTAAAGTGTGAGAATTTAAAAATTAGGTGAAATGCCAGGATTATTAGGAAAAAAAATCGGAATGACATCCGTTTTCAGTGCCGAGGG
>JAJPZJ010000054.1 GCA_021204405.1 Tannerellaceae bacterium
TCTTATAGCCATATTATTTACTATTAATTATTTTGCAAAATAATAAATTATCCCTGACGTTGTTTATACTTAGGATTTTTCTTATTAATCACGTATAAGCGACCTTTTCTTCTCACAATTTTACAATCGGCGGTACGCTTCTTTAAAGATGCTCTTACTTTCATATCTGGTTGTTTTTATTTATATCTAAAAGCAATTCTTCCCTTTGTTAAATCATAGGGAGACATTTCCACCCTTACTTTATCACCCGGTAAGATTTTAATATAAAGCATACGCATCTTTCCGGAAATATGAGCAGTTATTTCATGTCCGTTTTCTAACTCTACACGAAACATTGCATTCGACAATGCTTCTATAATAATACCATCTTGCTCTATTGCTGACTGTTTAGCCATATATAAATCTTAAATTAAATTGCGTTACTTTCAAGTATATTTTCTAATATTCAAATGAAGACAAAATCTGTGGTCCTTCCGGACGAATAGCAATACAATGTTCAAAATGAGCTGAACATTTTCGATCTTTGGTCCGTACAGTCCATCCGTCTTTTTCAAACACGACGTTTTTACTTCCCATATTAATCATGGGTTCAATGCAAATACACATTCCACTACGTAAAAGGGGACCGCATCCCGGGCGTCCATAATTTGGAACTTCCGGCTCCTCATGCATTTTACGTCCAATACCATGACCTACCAGCTCCCTGACAACAGAATAACCTTTAGATTCACAATAAGACTGAATAGCATGACTGACATCCCCCAAACGTTTTCCTTCTATCGCATGTTGAACTCCCAGATAAAGAGATTCTTTAGTTGTCTGAAGTAATCTTTTTACTGCGGGATCAACTTCGCCTACACAGAAAGTATATGCAGAATCACCTACAAATCCATTTAATATGGTTCCACAATCGATTGAAATAATATCTCCTTCTTTCAGAACAGTTTTATCCGATGGAATTCCATGAACTACTTGTTCGTTTACAGAAGCACAAATCGAAGCTGGAAAACCTCCGTAGCCTAAAAAAGCCGGAACAGCACCATTATCTCTAATGAACTCTTCCGCGATTTTGTCAAGTTGCAATGTAGTAACTCCCGGAGCAACATACTTCGCAAGTTCACCCAAAGTACGTCCGACCAACTGATTAGCCAAACGCATCAACTCTATTTCTTCATCTGTCTTTAAATAGATCATTCTACTTAATAAGCGCCTGCGGCTGAACGTCCTTTAATTCTACCTGATTTTATTAATCCGTCATAATGACGCATTAATAAATGACTTTCTACCTGTTGAAGTGTATCTAATACCACCCCCACAAGGATCAGCAATGAGGTTCCTCCAAAAAATTGAGAGAATTCCATACTTACTCCCGCGATTCTTGCAAACGCCGGCATGATAGCAACCAATGCCAGAAAGAAAGCCCCCGGAAGAGTAATACGATCCATAATGGCATCCAGATAATCTTTAGTACTTTTTCCTGGTTTTACTCCGGGAATAAATCCATTGTTTCTTTTCAGATCATCAGCCATCTGATTTGGATTAATTGTGATCGCTGTATAGAAATATGTAAATAAAATAATCAATACAGCAAATACAAAATTATACCAGAAGCCTGTATTATCCATAAATGCCGACCAGAGAGGGCTTACCTCACCACTATTTGAAAATCCCACAATTGAAATAGGAATAAACATAATAGCCTGAGCAAAAATAATAGGCATTACGTTTGCCGCATTTACTTTTAGAGGGATATACTGCCTGGCACCGCCATATTGTTTATTTCCCACAATTCTCTTAGCATATTGTACGGGTACTTTACGGGTCCCCTGAACCAATAAAATAGCTCCGGCAATAACAAATAGAAGGAATACCATTTCAGCAAGGAACATTACAAGCCCACCGGTTTTCTCACTTGTTCTTGAAATAAATTCCTGAAATAAAGAATGTGGTAAACGAGCAATAATACCTACAAGAATGATAAAAGAAATACCATTTCCGATACCTTTATCTGTAATTCTTTCTCCCAGCCATAAGATGAACATACCTCCTGCGGCTAAAATTACAGTAGAAGAAATGGTAAACATAAAGCCGGCAGGCAATGATGCGCCCACAGCTTTAAGCTGTACACTCAGGTTAATCAGATAAGTGGGACCCTGAAATACCAAAATCGCAAGGGTCAGATATCGTGTCCACTGGTTAATCTTTCTGCGGCCGCTTTCGCCTTCCCGTTGCATCTTCTGGATAGAAGGTGCTGCGATGGCAAGCAACTGCATAACGATAGATGCCGAAATATAGGGCATGATACCTAGTGCAAAAATAGAAGCATTGGAGAAAGCACCTCCGGAAAACATGTCGAGAAGTGCTAATAAACCACCTCTTGTTTGTTCTTGCAATGCGGTCAAAGCTTTAGGATCAATACCTGGAAGGACAACATATGTACCAAAACGGTAGATAGCTACCAAAAAAAGAGTAGTAAGGATCCGATTTCTCAGATCCTCAATCTTCCAGATATTTTTTATTGTTTCAATTGCTCTCATATCTTAGAGTTTAACAACAGTCCCACCTACTGCCTGGATAGCTGCTTCTGCACTTTTAGAAAATGCATGTGCTTCCACATCCAATTTAGTAGTTAAAGAACCATTTCCTAAAATTTTAACTAATTGTGATAATGAAATGAAACCAGCATTCACCAAATCATTAACACCCACTTTAGTTAATTGAAGTTTATCTGCTAATTGTTGTAGAACACCTAAGTTAATAGCTTTATATTCCACACGGTTAATGTTCTTAAAGCCAAATTTAGGCAAGCGTCTTTGAATAGGCATCTGACCACCTTCGAAACCGATTTTCTTAGAGTAACCCGATCTAGACTTCGCCCCTTTATGACCTCTTGTAGAAGTTCCGCCTAATCCAGACCCCGGTCCACGTCCGATTCTTTTTCTGGTCTTGGTAGATCCTTCAGCAGGTTTTAAATTTGATAAGTTCATATCGTATATTTATTTCAACCAATTATTACTTTTCCACTGAAACTAAATGTTTCACTTTCTCAACCATTCCCAGGATAGCCGGAGTAGCTTCATGTTCTACAACACGATTCAATTTTCTCAGGCCAAGTGCATCTAATGTTCTCTTCTGGTCTTTAGGGCACTTAATTCTACTTTTAACTTGTTTAATTTTAATAGTTGCCATAAATGTTCTCCTCCCTAATTAACCTTTAAACACTTTTTCTACTGAAATCCCCCTATTCTGTGCAATCGTGAACGGACTTCTTAACTCACTTAAAGCTTCGATAGTAGCTTTTACAAGATTGTGAGGATTAGAAGAGTCTTTTGATTTAGCCAAAACGTCAGTGATACCAACACTTTCCAATACGGCACGCATCGCACCACCAGCCTTTACTCCCGTACCGTGAGAGGCAGGTTTGATAAAAACTTCTGCTCCACCAAACTTAGCAAGCTGTTCATGAGGAATAGTACCTTTATGAACGGGAACTTTTATCAAATTTTTCTTAGCAGCTTCTACACCTTTAGCGATAGCTGTTGTCACTTCACCGGCTTTACCCAGCCCCCAACCAACAATACCGTCTTCATTTCCTACAACTACAATAGCTGCAAAACTGAAAGTACGTCCACCCTTGGTTACTTTAGTTACACGGTTAATTGCAACTAATCTGTCTTTCAATTCTAAGTCGTTGGTTGATTTAACTCTATTATTAACTCCTGCCATCTTAATTAAAATTTAAGGCCGCCGTTACGTGCAGCATCTGCTAATTCTTTAATTCTCCCGTGATACAGGTAACCATTACGGTCGAAAACAACAGCCTGAATACCTGCTTCCTGAGCAGCTTTTGCTATTTGCTCCCCTACTTTAGCAGCCATTTCCTTTTTAGGAAGCTTTTCATCCGCTTTAAGAGATGAAGCGGCAGCCAGAGTTTTGCCTGTAGTATCATCAATTACCTGTGCATAGATTTGTTTATTACTTCTAAACACGGTAAGGCGTGGACGTTCAGGAGTTCCTGATACTTTACCACGTATACTTTTCTTTATTTTTAATCTTCTTTCTACCTTCGTTGTCATGATAATTTCAGTTTACGTAGATTACTTACCTGCTGATTTACCAGACTTTCCTGCTGATTTACCAGACTTTCTGCGAATAACTTCACCCACAAATTTAATACCTTTTCCTTTATAAGGTTCAGGTTTTCTGAATGAGCGAATTTTTGCACAAACTTGTCCGATTAACTGTTTGTCAGCTGATTCAAGGATAATAAGAGGATTCTTATTTCTCTCAGATTTTGTCTCAACTTTTATTTCATTAGGTAACTGCAAATAGATATTATGGGTATAACCTAATGAAAGATCAAGTAACTGGCCTGTATTAGTTACACGATAACCTACTCCAACCAATTCTAGTTCTTTCTTGTACCCTTCAGATACACCTATAACCATGTTATTGATCAAAGAACGATATAACCCGTGTAATGCACGATGATTCTTCTGTTCCGTTGGTCTCGTTACCGTGATAACTCCATCATTCAGCTCAACTTTGATATCAGGATTTACTTCCTGAGACAATTCACCTTTAGGACCTTTTACTGTTACCAGTCCTTCCTTAATAGTAACCGTTACACCGGCAGGTACCTGAATTGGTAATTTTCCTATTCTTGACATTCTTCTTTCCTCCTAATTAATAAACATAACATAATACTTCACCCCCGATTTTCAGGTCACGGGCTTCTTTGTCAGTCATCACACCTTTAGAAGTTGAAAGAACGGCAATACCTAATCCATTCAATACTCTTGGTATATCTTTATAACCGGTGTATTTACGCAAACCTGAAGTCGAAACTCTTTGAAGTTTCTTAATTGCATTAACCTTGTTCACCAAGTCATACTTCAGGGCTATTTTAATAGTACCCTGCGGACCATCTTCTACAAACTTAAAGTTAAGGATGTAACCCTTATCAAAAAGGATTTTTGTGATCTCTTTCTTTAAATTTGACGCAGGTATCTCAACCACCCTGTGGTTGGCTTTAATTGCATTACGCAATCTGGTCAAATAATCTGCTATTGGATCTGTCATAAAATAAATAAATTAAATTGATCCCGTCTGCCGGGACAATATTTAACACAAAAAATATCTTCTCACCAGCTTGACTTTTTCACCCCTGGAATAAGTCCCTGTGATGCCATTTCGCGGAATTGAATACGAGAAATTCCGAATTGGCGCATATACCCTTTCGGACGTCCTGTAATCTTGCAACGGTTGTGCAAACGTACAGGAGAAGCATTCTTGGGTAAAGCTTGTAACGCATCGTAATCGCCTGCAGCTTTCAGTTGAGCTCTTTTTGCTGCGTACTTAGCAACCAACTTCGCTCTTTTTACCTCGCGGGCTTTTATTGATTCCTTAGCCATATTAATTAGTCTTTTTTTCATTTTTAAAAGGTAATCCAAACTCTCTTAAAAGAGCATACCCTTCTTCATCTGTTTTCGCAGAGGTCACAAAGGTAATATTCATTCCCAATATTTTAGTAATATTATCAATATTAATTTCCGGGAAAATGATCTGCTCCTGAATTCCTAAAGTATAGTTACCTCTTCCGTCCAAGCGGCTTTCAATACCCTTAAAGTCACGAATACGTGGAAGTGCAATACGTACAAGTCTTTCTAAAAACTCATACATTTGCTCACGACGTAATGTTACCATAACACCGATAGGCATTTTCTTACGTAGTTTGAAATTCGAAATATCCTTTTTAGATACAGTAGCAACTGCTTTCTGACCAGTAATATTAGTCAATTCGGTGATAGCTGCATCGATGATCTTCTTGTCAGCAGTAGCCATACCTAAGCCTTGATTGATAACAATTTTCTTAAGTACAGGAACCTGCATTACAGATTTGTATCCGAACTCTTTTGTTAAAGCAGGAACAATTCCATCCTGATATTCTTTTTTAAGACTGGCAGTATTGCTCATTACTTAATTTCCTCCCCTGATTTTTTAGAATAACGCACTAAAGCACCATTTTCATCTAATTTACGACCAATACGTGTTGGTTTACCTGATTTAGGATCAACCACATTCAGGTTTGAAATATGAATAGGGGCTTCTTTCTTTTCAATTCCACCTTGCGGATTCTTTGCATTAGGCTTAGTATGCTTTGATACCAGGTTAACACCTTCAACAACAGCACGGTTTTCTTTAACCAACACCTGTAAAACACGACCGGTTTTACCTTTGTCTTCTCCGGTATTAACAAATACGATATCGCCTTTTTTGATATGTAATTTACTCATTACTTTAAATTTTACAAATTAAAGCACTTCAGGTGCAAGTGATACAATTTTCATATTTGTTGCACGAAGTTCTCTGGCTACCGGACCGAAAATACGGCTACCGCGGATATCGCCACTTGCGTTTAACAATACACAAGCATTGTCATCGAAACGGATATAAGAGCCATCGGGACGACGGATCTCTTTTTTAGTACGTACGATGATAGCTTTAGAAACGGCACCTTTTTTAACATCACTGGCTGGGATAGTACTTTTTACGGCTACTACAATTACATCCCCAACAGTTGCATAACGCTTTCTTGTACCTCCTAATACGCGAATACATAAAGCTTCTTTTGCACCACTGTTATCTGCTACTAATAGTCTTGATTCTTGCTGTATCATCTTACTTAGCCCTTTCGATTATTTGAACTAATCTCCATCTCTTAGTTTTACTCAACGGACGAGTTTCCATAATTTTTACAGTATCACCGATATTGCACTCATTTTTTTCGTCGTGAGCATAATATTTCTTCGTTTTATTAACGAATTTACCATAAATAGGGTGTTTTTCTTTCCATTTTACAGCAACAGTAATAGTTTTATCCATTTTATTGCTGAAAACCACACCCATTCTTTCTTTTCTTAATCTTCTAGTTTCCATCAGGCCCAATTGATTATTCGTTGTTAAGTTCTCTCTGGCGCAATATTGTTTTCATACGCGCGATCATCCTGCAGTGCTGTTTGATTTGTGCAGGATTTTCCGAAGGCGAAATGCTGTGGTTAATTACTTTCTGATCGTAAGCAGCTACTTCAGCATCAATTCTTTCAATCAATTCCTTCGTACTTAGTTCTTTAATTTCTGCAGTCTTCATACCAATTACGCATTTTGATTTTGCATATCATAATCACGTCTCACAACAAACTTTGTTGTTACCGGAAGTTTTTGAGCCGCTAAGCGCAAAGCTTCTTTCGCAACATCAAAAGGAACACCTTCGATTTCAAAAATAAGACGTCCCGGAGTAACAGGTACTACGAATCCTTCCGGATTACCTTTACCTTTACCCATACGTACCTCAGCAGGTTTCTTTGTGATCGGTTTATCAGGGAAAATACGTACCCATACCTGACCTTGACGTTGCATATAACGAGTTACCGCGATACGAGCAGCTTCGAGCTGACGCCCGGTAATCCATTTATTTTCTAACGATTTTATCCCAAATGACCCGAAGGCCAGCTGATTGCCGCGTTGAGCTTCACCCTTCATACGGCCTTTTTGCTGTCTTCTGAATTTGGTTTTCTTTGGTTGTAACATCTCTTGTAAATTCTAACGATTAACGATTAGCTTTCTTTCTTTTGAAGTTCTTGTCTCTGTTGCCTCCGGCATTATCGCTTCTGCGACCTGAATCTTTAGAAGCAGTAAAGGAAGGAGCTAAATCTCTCTTTCCATATACTTCACCACGACAGATCCAAACTTTAATACCGATCAACCCCACTTTCGTTAACGCTTCAGCCAAAGCATAATCAATATCTGCTCTGAAAGTATGCAACGGAGTTCTACCTTCTTTATACATTTCCGAACGAGCCATTTCAGCCCCGTTCAAACGACCAGAAACTTGCACTTTAATACCTTCTGCACCCATTCTCATGGTTGATGAAATAGCCATCTTAACAGCACGACGGTAAGCAATTTTTTCTTCCAGTTGACGAGCAATATTATTTGCTACGATCACAGCATCCAACTCAGGTCTTTTAACCTCGAAGATATTGATCTGCACCTCTTTATCGGTAATTTTCTTCAATTCTTCCTTTAACTTATCAACTTCTTGCCCACCTTTACCGATAATAATACCAGGACGAGATGCACATACTGTGATAGTGATCAACTTAAGCGTACGTTCAATAACAATACGAGATACACTAGCTTTAGCAAGACGGGCATTCAGATATTTACGGATTTTACTATCTTCCAGCAAAGTATCACCGTAATTCTTGCCGTCATACCAATTGGAATCCCACCCACGGATAATTCCTAAACGATTACTAATCGGATTAACTTTTTGTCCCATCTACAATTAATTTTGACTATCGTTTTTACTAAGTGTATCCACACACAGTGTTACATGGTTCGAACGTTTACGAATTCTGCAACCTCTACCCTGGGGAGCAGGACGCATTCTCTTCAACGTAGTAGCACAATCTACGCTAATTGATGAGATATACAACTCTCCGGATTCTGCTTTACGTTCATTTTTTTGTTCCCAGTTAGTAATTGCCGAACGAAGCAATTTTTCTACTCTTGCTGCTGCTTCTTTGTTGGAAAACTTCAAAACACCAAGTGCACGGAATACTTCCATTCCACGGATCATATCTACGACTAAGCGCATCTTACGTGGAGAAGTAGGCACATTTCGCAACTTCGCGAAATACATGGATTTTTGGGCTTCCTTTCTTGCTTCAGCTGATATTCTTTTTCTAGCACCCATTTTTATTGATTCTTTTTATTTTCTTTCCTGTTATTTACCGATACTATCTTTTCTTATTACCGGCATGACTGCGGAATGTACGAGTTGGAGAAAATTCTCCCAACTTATGTCCCACCATATTTTCAGTTACGAATACAGGAATAAATTTATTTCCATTGTGAACTGCAATTGTATGACCTACAAAGTCCGGTGAAATCATTGAAGCTCTTGCCCATGTTTTAATTACAGACTTCTTTCCTGACTCATTCATAGCCAGAACTTTTTTCTCTAACTTAACATTAATATACGGGCCTTTTTTTAGCGAACGACTCATAATTTTCTTAATTAATCAGATTACTTCTTTCTTCTTTCAATAATATACTTTGAAGAATGCTTTTTAGGAGCTCTAGTTTTAAGTCCCTTAGCATATAAGCCCTTACGTGATCTTGGATGTCCTCCTGAAGAACGTCCTTCACCACCACCCATTGGGTGATCAACCGGGTTCATAACAACACCACGGTTACGCGGACGACATCCCAGCCATCTAGAACGACCGGCTTTACCTGATCTTTCAAGTGCATGGTCTGAATTACCTACACTACCGATTGTAGCCTTACAAGCAGCAAGAATCTTTCTGGTTTCGCCAGAAGGCATCCTGATAATTGCATAGCTGCCTTCTTTAGAAGTCAACTGAGCAAAAGCACCTGCAGAGCGTACCATTTTGGCACCCTGTCCAGGACGAAGCTCAATATTATGAATAATAGTACCTACAGGAATACTTGCCATTGGCATAGTATTTCCAATTTCAGGCGCCACATCGCTACCTGACATCACTGTCTGGCCTACTTCCAAGCCGTTAGGAGCAATGATATAGCTTTTTGCTCCATCCGCATAATACAACAAAGCAATACGAGAAGTACGGTTTGGATCGTACTCAATAGATTTTACTGTTGCAGGAATGCCATCTTTATTTCTCTTGAAGTCGATAAATCTGTAACGTTGTTTGTGACCGCCACCGATATAACGCATTGTCATTTTACCCGTGTTGTTACGTCCACCTGTACGTTTTTTACCTGCTACAAGAGACTTTTCTGGTGTACTTGCAGTGATTTTATCAAATGCACCAATAATTTTGTGTCTCTGCCCCGGTGTTGTGGGCTTTAATTTACATATTCCCATTTCTTTTTTAGATATTACTAAAGAAATCAATAATTTCTCCTTCTTTCAACGTTACGATTGCTTTCTTAAAAGCTGACTGTTTTCCATTGATAATACCTGATTTGGTATAACGGCTTTTGCGTTTACCCGAGTAGTTCATTGTATTTACATCAACTACTGTTACATTGTACATATCTTCAACAGCTTTTTTTATCTCCAACTTGTTGGCATTAGGAGAAACGCGAAAACCATAGCGATTAGCAAACTTTTCTGTAATAGCAGTTTGCTTTTCTGTTACGATAGGTTTAATAATAATTCCCATTTTTCTACTCCTTATGCATTAAAAAGTTTTTCAATAACTACTACTGAACTTTCAGTGATCACTAAGTTAGCAGCATCTAAAATTCTGTATGTATTTATCTCAGAAGCAGTTATAACTTTTGTTTTCTCTAAATTACGAGCCGATAAATATACGAATTTATTTTTTTCGGGTAAAACCAAAAGAAGCTTAGAATCAGCTACTTTTAAGTTTTTAGCAATTGTTATAAATTCTTTAGTTTTAGGAGCTTCCAAAGAGAAATCTTCTACAATGATAATTGCGTTGTTCTTAGCTTTATAAGCCAAAGCAGATTTACGAGCCAATGCTTTTACTTTTTTATTCAGCTTAAAACTATAGTTTCTTGGTTTTGGTCCGAATACACGGGCACCACCAACTAATACTGGAGAATTAATATCTCCACGACGAGCACCACCTCTACCTTTCTGACGAATCAGTTTACGGGTGCTACCCGACATTTCACTTCTTTCTTTCGATTTATGAGTCCCTTGACGTTGGTTTGCCAAATATTGCTTTACATCCAAATAGATAGCATGGTCGTTAGGGCTAATACCGAAAACTGCATCACTCAAAGTTACCTTTTTACCGGTATCTTCACCTTTAATATTAAATACGCTCAGTTCCATTATTTCTCAATTAATACGATTGAACCTTTTGCTCCAGGAACAGATCCTTTCACTAATAAAAGATTGTGTTCTGGTATTACCTTGATCACTTCCAGATTTTGAACTGTTACCCGTTCATTTCCCATTTGCCCAGCCATACGCATCCCTTTGAATACTTTCGCAGGATAAGAACAAGCACCAATACTACCGGGAGCACGCAGACGGTTGTGCTGACCGTGAGTAGTCTGGCCTACCCCACCAAAACCATGACGTTTTACAACACCTTGAAAACCTTTACCTTTAGAAGTTCCGACTACATCTACGAAACCGGCATCCTGTAGAAAATTTACAGTAATTACATCTCCTAAATTGTAAGCATTTTCAAAATTCTTGAACTCGGCCAAGTGTCTCTTGGGAGTTACACCTGCTTTTTTAAAGTGACCCATTTCAGGCTGTGTAGTGTGTTTCTCTTTTTTGTCTTGGAAACCTAACTGTACAGCTTCATAGCCATCTTTTTCCAGCGTTTTAATTTGTGTAACAACACAAGGACCTACTTCGATAACAGTGCATGGAAGATTTTTTCCCTCGGCACTGAAAACGGATGTCATTCCGATTTTTTTTCCTAATAATCCTGGCA
>JAJPZJ010000183.1 GCA_021204405.1 Tannerellaceae bacterium
CATTCATATGATGTTCAATAAATCAACGGACATTATGCGGATAATCATAATAAATTATTAAACCTGGTTTTATTTCCTGCTAAGTTAAATAAAAAATATTAAATATTAATATATAATTTAGAATATAAATATAAAGAATAATTTTGCTAAATTTCAGATTAAAATTGAACTATTAAAAATCCTCCCGCATGTTGTAGGCAGGCTACTAAGAAATACTTACCTTTGTAACCTGACAGCATTAAGAATTTATTCATAATATATATGAGCGATATCCATACCAAAGAAGAAGAAGGCAAAAAAAGCCTTAACTTTATTGAAACCATTGTAGAAAACGACCTGGCCGAAGGAAAGAACGACGGCTGTATACAAACCCGTTTCCCACCGGAACCCAATGGCTACCTTCACATTGGCCATGCCAAAGCTATTTGCCTTGATTTCGGGATAGCCGAGCGCTATAACGGTATTTGTAACCTGCGTTTCGACGACACCAATCCGGTAAAAGAGGATGTGGAATATATCGACTCAATTAAAGAAGATATCGAATGGCTGGGATTCCACTGGGGTAACATCTATTATGCTTCCGATTATTTCCAGCAGTTATGGGACTTTGCCATACAACTGATCCAAGAAGGTAAGGCCTACGTAGACGAACAGCCTGCCGAAGTTATCGCTCAACAAAAAGGCACCCCTACCCAACCGGGTACCGACAGCCCATACCGCAACCGGCCGGTAGAAGAGAGCCTCGACCTTTTCCGCCGGATGAACGAAGGGGAATTTGAAGAGGGCAGTATGGTATTGCGTGCAAAAATTGATATGGCTTCGCCCAATATGCACTTCCGCGACCCGATTATCTACCGCATAATCAAACATCCGCACCACCGCACAGGCACTGCCTGGAAAGCATACCCGATGTACGATTTCGCACATGGCCAGAGTGATTATTTCGAAGGAGTAACCCATTCGCTGTGTACACTTGAATTTGAGGTACACCGCCCGTTATATGATTATTTTATCAATCAGTTAAAAGGAGATGGTGACTACCGCCCCTACCAGATTGAGTTCAACCGCTTAAACCTTACTTATACGGTAATGAGCAAGCGCAAACTATTACAACTGGTGCAGGAAAAGCTGGTAAATGGCTGGGACGACCCACGTATGCCAACCATCTGTGGATTCCGCCGCAGGGGATATACACCCAGGTCTATCCATAAATTTATTAATAAGATCGGTTATACCAAATTCGACGGTATCATTGATATGGCTCTCCTGGAGCACTCAGTCCGTGAAGAGCTGAATCAATCCGCTCCTCGTGTATCGGTAGTATTAAATCCGGTCAAACTAATTATTACAAACTATCCGGAAGATAAATTCGAAATGATGACTGCCATCAACAATCCCGAAGATCCCGAAGCAGGAACACATGAAATTGCTTTCAGCCGTGAACTTTTTATCGAACGGGATGATTTTATGGAAGAGGCTCCCAAGAAATTCTTCCGCATGACTTCGGGTAAAGAAGTACGACTGAAAAATGCGTACATTGTAAAATGTACCGGATGTAAGAAAGATGAAAACGGCGAAATTGTTGAAATCTATGCAGAACACGATCCAATGACACGCAGCGGTATGCCCGATAGCGACCGTAAAGTAAAAGGTACCTTGCACTGGGTTTCAGCAAACCATAGCCTGGAAGCCGAAGTTCGCCTGTACGACCGCCTGTTCTCTATGGAGAACCCATCGGAAGAGAAAGACAAATCACTGGCCGAACTGATCAACCCTGATTCCTTACAGGTACTGACCGGCTGCCGTGCCGAAGCACACCTGAAAGAAGCTAAACCACTGGATAACTTCCAGTTTCAACGCCTGGGCTACTTCAATGTAGATCCTGACAGTACAGCCGACAGGCTGGTCTTCAACCGTACCGTATCGCTGAAAGATACATGGAGTAAGGTAAAAGACAAGGCCTGAACGCCTTAATCAGAATTGAGAGAATATATGAGTAAAAGTAATATGTCAGATCTGTTGCAACGCTATCTGTCGGCACGCGACGAGGGAAAAGATATTTACTTCGACGCCAATGAGATAGATGATTTATTGGAAAGTTTTGAAGAATCGAATGATTTTACATACTACGGTGAAGTTTTAGCCCTCGGACTGAAATTCCATCCTTCCAGCACAGACCTGTACCTGAGGCAATGTAAACTATATGTGTACAACGAAGAGTACGACAGTGCACTTGCCCTTATTGAAACCATTGCCTTACAGGGTAACCAGGAACTGGATCTTTTAAGGCTCGAGTGCTACTGCGCACTAAACCAGTATGAAGAGGTAGTTACATATACGGACAACCTCCGGGAGAATGAATGTGAATACCTCGAACAAATATTCGAATATACCGCTCCTATCCTGAACGACCTGGATATGACAGCCGAAGCACACGACTATATCAGCCGGGGGCTTAAGTTGTATCCGGACAATATGATCCTCAAAGATGAGTTTTGCTATGTACTCGAAATAGAAGGCGATATCGACCAGGCCATCCGGATTTGTAACGAATTGATAGATAAAAATCCCTATTCTAACGATTATTGGTTTAGTTTGGGCAGGCTTTATTCCATGACAGCCGATTTTGATAAGGCAATCGAAGCATTTGATTTCGCACTTACTTGCGATGATTCTGATAATGAGCTGAAAATCCTTAAGGCCTATTGCCTGTATATGAACGAAAACTATGAAAAAGCGATCGACGTATACAACGAGATTGCCCGCAACGGCAACCTGATTATCGACCTGAAGCCGCTGATTGCCGAGTGTTATATTAAACTTGAAAAATTTGAAAAAGGCTACGAGCTGTTGAAAGAAATTATTTATAATCCGGATAGCAATCAAGGTTTATATAACTACAGGTACGAAGCTTTCACTTACATTAACTACGTAAAATGTTGTATTGAGACCGAACGGTTGAAAGAGGCGGTAGCTACCTTGAAAGAGGCAGCTAATCTGTTTCCCGATAATATCCGTATCCTTTCAATCCTTGCTTTGTCCTATATTGAGAACAACGAAGAAGAGAAAGCTTTGGAAACAACCGAACGCCTTTACCAGGCGCTGGAAAACCAGGATGAAAATAATCCGGAAGATTACAATACCTTACTAAGGGCCGGACAGATTTTATACCTTCGGGGGGAAGTAGACCGGGCTTTGAAATATTACAGGAAAATATACGAGGAGAAGCCAAACCTTCCTTACCTGAACCTTCACCTTGCCATGGCTTACCTGTCTAAAGGAGATATGAAAAAGTTCGGCGAACATTATAAACTTACTTCTCCGGAAGAGTTACTGGAATACTTTGAGATCAGCAAAACAAATATGGGAAAAGCCGGCAACGTACTATATCCTACCAAACATATCCCGCCGGAAGACCTGAGCAAGGAGTATTTGCGTAATAAAGATAATAAGAACTGATAATATGAATAGAAACATAAAGGACTATGCCCTGCTTACATTAAAAGGTATAGGCATGGGAGCTGCGGATGTGGTTCCGGGTGTATCAGGTGGTACTATCGCTTTCATTGTGAGAATTTACGAAGAATTAATCAATTCCATTAAAAGTATCAACCTGCAGAGCCTGAAACTATTGTTTTCGGGCAAATTGAAAGCCTTCTGGCAGGCGATTAATGGTAACTTCCTGTTTTCACTGGTACTGGGAATCGGGATCAGTATTTTTTCCTTAGCCAGGCTGATCACCTGGCTACTGGTTGCTTATCTGGTATTGGTATGGTCGTTCTTTTTCGGCCTTGTACTGGCATCTACCTGGCTGGTTTCAAAAGATGTAAAGAAATGGACACTGGTTACCATACTTTGTTTTATAGTAGGTGCGGTCATAGCCTGGTACATCACAGTAGCTACGCCGGCCGAAACACCTACCAACCTGCTGTTTATTTTTCTTTGCGGAGCCATTGCCATCTGTGCAATGATCCTGCCGGGCATATCAGGTAGTTTTATACTGGTATTGCTGGGAAAATACTTTTACATCATGGAGGCTGTGAAAAACGTTGATCTTACTGTTATACTCGTATTTATAGCAGGTGCCTGTGTAGGTATCACCTCCTTTGCCCGCATACTGTCGTTTACCCTCAAACGGTTTCACGACATCACGATTGCCGTACTGGCCGGTTTTATGTTGGGTTCGCTCAATAAAGTATGGCCATGGAAAGAGGTTGTAGAAACCTATACCGACCGCCATAGTGTAGTAAAACCACTGGTAGAAGCCAATATCCTGCCCGACCAGTTTGTATGGCAGGGAGTTGCCCTGATGCTCCTCGGCTTTGGATTGGTATGGGGGCTGGAGCGTTTATCGGCTTCGAAAGCAGATTAAAAATACCCCTTCCTATATTCCTTAAAAACATTTCCTTGTTCCCCGCCTTCGCGGAGAACAACGCCTTTTTATTTTTATGCTTTATTGAATTGATAATCATCTATTTATTGTATACTAAATCTTGCGGCCACCAGTGATCCGGAGATCCTACAACCGCACCCTCAGCCTGGAGATCGACGGAGTAAGTCCCGAAGTCCTGGAACTACTCGTACGATACGACTGGCCGGACAATGTACGCGACCTGGAAAATGCCATCCAGAATGCCATGATCCTGTGTACAGGTAACCTGATCTGCCCCGAACACCTGCCCGGACGCATAAAAGGCTACGACCAGCAGGAAATAGTCACCATTCCCCGGAATGAACACAGTGGCATACGCGAAATGAATGCCCAGGTTGAAAAAGAACTGATACTGGAAACACTCAAAAATATGACTTCAACCGTACCCGTACCGCCGAAGCATTAAATATAAGCCGTAAGACACTGTTTAATAAGATGAAAAAGTACAACCTCGACAGCCAGTAACATACCCGGTCAACAAACCGGAATATACAAAAGTCTTTTTTACGCTTGCTTTTACCACATTAGTTCTTAACTTTGTAATTCTACACAAGACACTATACAGGATTAGTTATATGGCAAAAATTAAAGGAGCAGTAGTTGTAAACCAGGAACGTTGCAAAGGGTGCAATTTATGTGTGGTTGCCTGCCCAAGCCAGGTGCTGGAACTCCACCCGCGCGAAGTAAACAACAAAGGCTACCACTACGTATACATGAAAAACCCCGATGCCTGCATTGGTTGCGCCAATTGTGGTATGGTATGCCCCGACGGCTGCCTGACCATCTATAAAGTCAAATTATAATTTATATTCAATCCCAACAGAACAATGGCAGAAGATATAAAATTAATGAAGGGAAACGAAGCGATTGCACATGCGGCCATCCGGTATGGCACAGACGGTTACTTCGGCTATCCCATTACACCGCAATCGGAAATACTGGAAACCTTAATGGCGGAAATGCCCTGGGAAACAACCGGCATGGTGGTGTTGCAGGCCGAAAGCGAAGTAGCTGCAATCAATATGGTATATGGCGGAGCAGGTACAGGCAAACGGGTCATGACCTCGTCGTCAAGCCCCGGTATCAGCCTCAAACAGGAAGGCATATCCTACCTTGCTGGTGCCGAACTGCCCTGCCTGATCGTCAATATTATGCGCGGTGGCCCGGGGTTAGGAACGATCCAGCCCAGCCAGGCCGACTATTTCCAGACCGTAAAAGGGGGTGGCCACGGCGATTACCGCCTCATTACCCTTGCCCCTTCGTCGGTACAGGAAATGGCCGATTTCGTGGGCCTCGGCTTCGACCTTGCCTTCAAATATGCCAACCCGTCCATTATCCTTGCCGACGGTATCATCGGGCAGATGATGGAAAAGGTGGTATTACCTCCTTTCCAACCCCGTAAAACGGAAGAAGAGATACGCGCCGAATCGCCCTGGGCTACTCAGGGACGCCGCAAAGGCGAAGCACCCAACGTGATTACTTCGCTCGAGCTCGACCCCGCCCGTATGGAAGATAACAACCTACGTTTCCAGGCCAAATACAAAAAGATAGAAGAGACAGAAGTACGGTATGAAGAATTTAATTGCGAAGAGGCGGAATACCTGCTGGTGGCTTTCGGCTCATCCGCCCGTATCTGCCAGAAAACGGTAGAAATAGCCCGTGCGGAAGGCATCCGTCTGGGCCTGTTACGCCCGATCACCCTATGGCCCTTCCCCACGGTTGCGATAGCGGCCTATGCCAACCGGGTAAAAGGGATGCTGTCGGTCGAATTGAATGCCGGGCAAATGGTGGAAGATGTACGGCTGGCCGTAAACGGTAAAATCAAAGTAGAACATTTCGGCCGGCTGGGAGGAATTGTATTTACCCCCGATGAAATCCTACAGGCATTAAAAGAGAAATTACTTTAATTGAGCTATCGATATGGAAAAAGGAAGTAAAGCCGACGAAATCCTGACACTGGCATTTATGCTACTGGCCATTGCAGCCATTATCTGCTATTTTGCCGTAAGCAACCGCACTGTATTCCTGATCTGCGGTGGAGCAGCCATTGTGATGCGGGTTGTACAATATATCCTCCGTTTTGTTAAATAAAGAATGTATGGAAGTAAACGATATAATAAGACCGGAAAACCTGGTATACAATAAACCGGAGTTGATGAACAACAACCCGATGCACTACTGCCCGGGTTGCAGCCACGGTGTGATCCATAAGCTAATTGCCGAGGTAATTACCGAAATGGGTATGGAAGAACAAACCATCGGTATCTCGCCGGTAGGTTGTGCTGTCTTTGCTTACAACTACCTCGATATCGACTGGCAGGAAGCCGCCCACGGACGCGCCCCTGCCCTGGCTACCGCCATCAAACGCCTCAACCCCGGCAAAATGGTATTTACTTACCAGGGCGATGGCGACCTGGCTGCGATCGGCACCGCCGAAACCATCCATGCGGCCAACCGGGGTGAGAATATTGTGATCATCTTTGTCAACAATGCCATTTACGGAATGACTGGCGGGCAAATGGCACCCACCACACTGGAAGGAATGCCCACGTCTACCTGCCCCTACGGACGTAACATCGCACTGAACGGATATCCGCTTAAAATCTCTGATATGCTGGCACAGCTCGAAGGTACCTGCCTGGTTACCCGCCAGAGCGTACAGACAGCGGCCGCAGTAAGGAAAACCAAACGCATGTTTCGGAAAGCATTCGAAAACTCTATGGCAGGCAAAGGTACCTCGGTGGTAGAGGTTGTTTCTACCTGCTCGTCGGGCTGGAAAATAACTCCGGAACAATCCAATGTATGGATGGAACAACACATGTTTCCCTTCTATCCGCTCGGCGACCTGAAAAATATTGACTAAGCAAAAAGGTAAACACAAATGAAGCAGGAAATTATTATAGCCGGATTCGGCGGACAGGGCATCCTTTCCATGGGCAAGATCCTGACCTACTCCGGACTGATGGAGGGTAAAGAGGTGAGCTGGATGCCTTCCTATGGCCCCGAACAACGGGGTGGTACAGCCAATGTAACTGTTATATTAAGCGACGACCCCATCAGTTCACCCATCCTGAATGAATATGACATTGCCATTATCCTCAACCAGCCCTCCCTCGAAAAGTTCGAAAGCAAGGTAAAACTGGGCGGTATCCTGATCTACGACGGCTATGGCATCCATAGCAACATCACCCGTAGGGATATCGACGTTTACCGGATCGACGCGATGGATACGGCTACCGAAATGAAAAATGAGCGTGCCTTCAATATGCTTATCCTGGGCGGCCTGCTGAAGATCGTCCCGATGGTGAAACTGGAAAATGTGCTGCTCGGACTCAAAAAGTCACTCCCCGAACGGCACCACAAGCTGATCCCCATGAATGAAGCTGCCATCCGCCGGGGAATGGAAATCATTTGTAAGGTATAAACATGCAAAAAGAATTTAAAGAAGGGTATTCCATACACAGGAAATGCCCTTTTGTTTTATCTTTGCAGGTCATGAAGCACTGCTTATATATAATAATCGTATTTTTTATTTCAGCCCATACCCTTTACGGGCAACGCGAAGGAAGGACACCCCGGAGTGGCTTTTCACTCGGCAACCTGCGGGGCAACCAGCAGGAAGTACCCGATAGCCTGCTCGTACCCGACAGCACCCTGTATAGCAACAAACGCATCACCGCTTTCCACCTGACCGACAAACTGGGCGATCGTTATATAGCCCCTATGGATACCGGCGAACTGAATACCGGCAATCGTACCCTGATGGAAGGCAGGGGACTAGGAATAGGTTACCTGGCCAACCTCGGCTCACCGGTGCATAACCGTATCTTTTCCGAACAGAAAGAGGCACGCGATTTTATTTTTGCCGATCCGTTCGATTACATCATCACCACCCCCACGAATGCCTATTTCTACGACACTAAAATCCCGATCACCGAAGTGCTTTATACCACCGCCGGAGCTAGCCTCAACAAAGAGCAACAGCTAAAGGCGATGATGGCAATGAACTTCAATAAGCATATCAACGTAGGAGGCGATTTAGACTATATCTACAGCCGCGGGTATTATAAGCAAAACGGTAACAAAATGTTCAGTTACCGGCTGTTTGGCAGTTACCGTACCGACAAATACGAAGCCAATGCCTACATCCGCAACTTCAACTTCGTGATGCACGAAAATAACGGGCTGGAAAATGACTCGACCATTACCTACCCCGACGAATATTTCACCGGCACCCGGAAAGAATATTCCAAAGACTTCAATATCAACTACAAAAACGACGCATTCAACCGGGTAAGGGGAAAACAGTTTTTCCTTATCCACCGGTACAACCTCGGATTTACCCGTGAACTCGACGAGGTGGATGAAAACGATATCCCCTTAGAAGTGTTCATCCCGGTGTCAAGTATTATCCATACAGTCGATTACGAAGACAACCGCCGGCGTTTTTACAGTCCCAACGGCGTAGACGACAATTATACCTTTATAAATGAATTTGGCGAAGTGATCCCGCGCATTTACGGCGTAGACAGTTATACAGACGACCGTACCTCCTACTGGAACCTGAAAAACACCGTAACCCTCTCATTACGGGAAGGCTTCCAGGACTGGGCTAAATTCGGTATTACCGCCTTCGCTACTTTCGAAAAAAGACGCTTCCAATTACCCGGTGCGGTAGAAGGGCTCGACTATAACGACGAGCGTGGTACCTACTACAAACAGGAGGAGGCCGACATTACTATTTTTGATTTTCCCAAGCCCGACATATACGATGAATTCTCCACCTTTATAGGAGCCGAAATTTCCAAACGGCAAGGCAGCCTTATCACCTATAACGCACGGGGAGAATTATGTATCGTAGGAGCCGATTTAGGAGAATTACGCCTCGAAGGAAAATTAAAAACAATCTTCAACCTCTTTAAAAAGCCAACCACTATCCGGGCATTCGGATTTTTCCGTAACACAACACCCGCTTTTTATTACCGCCACAACCACTCCCGGTATTTCTGGTGGGATAATTATTCATTAAAGAACATACAACAGCTCTCTTTAAACGGTGAAATAGATATCAAACTGACCGGTACCAAACTGATGGCCGGCGTGGAAAGCATCCAGAATTATGTATACCTGAATAACAAGGGTATCCCTGAGCAACACGGAAGCAACCTGCAGGTAATCACAGCACGGATCAGGCAGGATTTCCGCTTTAGGGCATTCGGCTGGGAAAACGAAGTAGCCTACCAGCTCAGCAGCGATAAAGAGATCATCCCTTTACCTCAGATCACCGCCTACTCAAACATGTACCTGGCCTTTAAACTGGCAAAGGTACTGACCATACAGATGGGTACCGACCTCCACTATTTCACCTCCTATTATGCCCCCTGGTACGAACCGGCGACCCTGCAGTTCCATACGCAGAACGAAGTGAAAGTAGGTAATTACCCACTCATGAATGCCTATGTGAATTTCCACCTCAAACAGGCACGCTTCTTCGTAATGGGATACAACGTAAGCAGCCAGTTCGTAAAACCGAACCATTTTGCATTCCCCCATTATCCGCTGAATCCTATGATCCTGAAAATGGGCGTAGCGGTCACCTTCAATAACTAAGTTCTTAACGCATGCAGGTAAAAAAAACTGGCAACGGTCTATATCATCCTACTGTTACTTACAGTAGCAACTATGGCTTACCTGTGGTGGTTGCCGGTCCATAAACCAACTGTTGCCCGCGACTATCCGGAAATAGCCTCGGAAGGCATCCTGCGGATCACCACCGAATACGACCAGGCCGGCTATTATGTAGATGGCGACACGATTGCTGACTTCCAGTATGAACTGGCACAGGCCATCGCCAACCTCTCAGGGCTGGAAGTACAGATCATTCTCGAAATGAACCTGCAGCAAAGCTTTGGCTTACTCCAACAACAGCAGGCAGACATCATTGCCCGCAATATACCGGTAATGAGTGAAAGCAAAGAAAGTTACCTGTTTACTGACCCTATTGTCTTTAACAGGCAGATACTGATCCAGCGCACTGCCGAAGCCAACCAGGGCATCTCCCCTATCCGCAACCAACTGGAACTGGCGCAGAAAACGATTTACATTCCCAAAGAATCGCCGGTAGCGATCCGCCTGCAAAACCTGGCACTTGAAATCGGCGACACCATCCATATCGAAGAAGAAGAGCTCTACTCCAGCGAACAACTCATTATCATGGTAGCCCGGGGAGAAATAGACTATGCCGTAACCGACTTCCGGACTGCCTTAACCCTGCACAACCATTTCCCGAAAATCGATATAGATACAGATGTCAGCTTTACCCAACTCCAATCGTGGTATTACGCAAAGACTCTCCCATCCTGCTCGACAGCCCCAACACCTGGCTGAACCAACTAAAAGAAAACGGTACCTACGAACGCATTTACAAACAATACTATCCGGGGTAACGATTACCCTGGAACCCGTTCGGGCTGAAAGATTTACAGCCCTTGTTCCCCACCTACTAAAGTGCCTTCTTTACGTTCGGCAGCAGCCCGGTTGGGTAAAGATCGTAAACTGGATAGCACCCGGGTAGCCCGTTATAACCGTTTTGGAGAATCGGCTCTTTACCTTACCAGAAAAAGTTGTTATCTTTATGTTACTTATCTGTATAACTTTGGGAAGGCTACTCCAACAAGCCAGAGACAACATTTTTTCTAATTACATATCCTTCACCTTCCAGATATTATAAGAGGTATTTACATCATATACATCGCTACCATCTACCTTTTTGATATAGTTAACCACCCGCACAGTAACTGGCAATATAATTACTTTAATGATTATCCGCATAATGTCCTATTATAAATTCTGGATTTGAAGTC